>NZ_JAIUIN010000013.1:0-137202 GCF_020165665.1 Mesorhizobium sp. BH1-1-4 | reverse complement strand
CCCCCCCCCCCCCCCCCCCCCCCCCCCCCCCGCTTCTGTTTTCAGATATCGCTTCGGCCGTTAGCGACCAAAGAGGTTCCGGTCGGCGCCCTGAGGAGCCGACTTCTGCACGTCGCCCGAAGAATTGAGCAGCTTGTAGACCGGCGAGTCACTGTTGCGGATCGAAGCCGTATTCGACGTGTCGACATTGACGGTCGACGAAGCCGTGGGCTGGCTGGCGCCGTTGGCGCCATAGTTGTCGCTGCCGGCGAAAGCGCTGCCGGACAGGGCCAGGACGGCGGCGGCAGCGATGAGGATCTTGTTCATTTTAAACTCCTGAATTTTTGAAGTCCGGCGGGCCGGCGGGCGAACCCACCGGCCGCGGGATTGGGATTAGTGACCGAAGAGGTTTCGGTCGCTGCCCTGCTGAACGGGCGCCTGGGTGGCCGGAGCCGACTTGCCGATCGACGCGGTGGCGGCGTTGTCGGTCGAAGTGACAACCGCCTGGTTGGCACCGTTCGAACCAAAGTTGTCGCTACCGGCGAAGGCGCTGCCGGAAAGGGCCAGGACGGCGGCGGCAGCAATGAGGATCTTGTTCATTCTAAATACTCCTGAATTTTTGAAATCAGTCGGACCGGCGGGCGAACCCACCGGCCGTGGGATTGGGATTAGTGACCGAAGAGGTTGCGGTCGCTGCCCTGCTGAACGGGCGCCTGGGTGGCCGGAGCCGACTTGCCGATCGACGCGGTGGCCGCGTTGTCGGTCGAAGTGACAGCCGCCTGGTTGGCACCGTTCGAACCAAAGTTGTCGCTACCGGCGAAGGCGCTGCCGGAAAGGGCCAGAACGGCGGCGGCAGCAATGAGGATCTTGTTCATCTTAAATACTCCTGAATTTGTGGCGTCCACCGGCGCGGCAGGGCAATCCCGCCGCGTGCCGGGGAGCGGCTATTAGTTGTTGCCGAAGAGGTTGTGATCGGCACCCTGGACAGGCGTCTGAGCAGCCGGCTGCGACTTCTTGGTCGAAGCGGTGTACGAGCTGTCGACAGAGGTGGCAGCAGGGGTCGCGGCGCTCGAACCATAATGGTCGCTACCAGCAAAGGCGCTGCCGGAAATAGCCAGAAGGGCTGCGGCAGTGAGAACAATCTTTTTCATTTTGGGGTACTCCAGTATTTTTTCCGTCCGTCTAGCGGCGTGTCTTGGGATTAAAAATCGCGTCGTTCGGACAGCCCCGATGTGGGAGAGCACCTTTGCCGTTTCCAATCACGAAGTTGTTCCGCGTGGACCATGACTCCACCACTTGAAATTGTACCAGGCCCTTTTACGTCCATTGTTTTTCTTCGCTATATCAACCGGTTAACTGGAACCACCGCTTCGATCACCGACTGTGTCGAAGGCCCTGCGTTCACACCGTCCTGCACGCACCGTCAACAGAAACGAACCGTTCGGTTCGATTTTAGAATCTGCTAATAGTCACTTTTCGTAACCGTTAACCTTTTTCGCCGCCGGCAACGGGTCGAAAACGGTGCCGGCGCGGCTTCCCATAAAGACGCCTCCATCGGCCGGAACCATCCAGCATGCGTGTCGCGCCGCATGGAGGCGATGTCGCTTTCATGCCGATGTCGCAAACCCTGTCGTGATTAAATCATTCCATCTCAGGTGCCGCTGCGTGACGACGGAGCGGAGAATTGGGAAGCCGGTCAGATTCCGGCGCTGCCCCCGCAACGGTGGTGGAGTTCAAGTCGCAACGGGAGACCACTGGGCGAAGGCCTGGGAAGGTGTCGCGATGGTCCGCAAGGACGACTCCAGAGCCCGGAAACCAGCCCGAGATCGCTAGAACTCGACTGATCGCGGTGGGCGGTCAAGGGGCGGATGATGTTTGTCCGGCTTTTGCCGGCTTGCGCTCAATCCTTCCTCCATCACCACCAGTTCAGTCCTTGAAAATGAGGACAGGACATGGATGCGCGCAACGACATGCTGAGGCTCTTGAACAGCCGCAGACAAGGCTTTTCGCTGGAACAGCCCTTTTATACCGACCCGGACTACTTCAAGCTGGACATGGAGCTGATCTGGTATCGCGACTGGCTGTTCATCGGCCATGATTGCGAGTTGCCCAAGCCGGGCAGCTTCATCACCGTGCAGATCGGCGACTATCCGGTCGTGCTGGTGCGTGACCAGCAGGGCAAGATCAACGCCTTCCATAATTCCTGCCGTCATCGCGGCAGCCGCGTCTGCAACAGCGACAAAGGCATGGCCGCCAAACTGGTCTGTCCTTACCACCAGTGGACTTACGAGCTTGACGGCCGGCTGCTGTTCGCCCGCCAGATGGCCGACGGGTTCGACAAGAGCCAGTTCGGGCTGAAGCCAGTCGCCTGCGAAAGCGTCGCCGGCTATGTCTTCATCAGCCTGGCCAAGGAGCCGGCGGACTTCGCGCCGATGCGGGCGATGATCGAGCCCTATCTGCAGCCGCACCGGCTCAGCGAGGCCAAGATCGCCTTCGAGAGCACCATCATCGAGAAGGGCAACTGGAAGCTGGTCTGGGAAAACAACCGCGAATGCTACCATTGCGCCGGCAATCATCCGGAATTGTGCAAGACCTTCCCGGAAGCGCCGACCGTGACCGGCGTGCAGGGCGCCGACAGCGATCCGGAAATGCTGGCGCATTGGGCCAAATGCGAGGCTGTTGGCCTGCCCAGCAAATTCCGCATCGACCCGGCTGGACAATACCGTGCCACCCGCGCGCCGTTGCTGCGCGATGCCCAGAGCTACACGATGACGGGCAAGCGGGCGGTGAGCAAGAACCTGTCCGACAGCGTCTCGGCCGACCGGATCGGCACCTTGATGCATTACCACTATCCGACGACCTGGAACCATATCCTGGTCGATCATGCCGTCACCTTACGTGTGCTGCCGGTCAGCGCCACAGAAACGGCGGTGACGACGAAATGGCTGGTGCACAAGGACGCGGTAGAGGGCGTCGACTACGATCTCGCCGACCTCACCCATGTCTGGACCGAGACCAACGACCAGGACCGCCGCATCGTCGAGGAAAACGCCTTCGGCATCCTGTCGCCGGCCTATGAGCCCGGCCCCTATTCGGAGCTGCATGAAGGCGGCGTCATCCAGTTCGTCGACTGGTACGCGCGCTTCATCGGCCCGCGCCTTGCCGAAGGCGGCCGGCCGGCGCTGCGCAGCGTGGCATGAGAGGCTGAGGGATGAATGCCATGACCGACCTTGGCCTCTATCGCCATCTCGACCAGATGGCGCCGTGGAACGACAGGCTGCAGGTGCTGGAAGTGACCGGCGTCAGCGATGAGGCGCCCGGCGTCAAGACCTTCACCTTCCGCTCCGACAACCAGACCTGGTTCCGTTACAAGCCGGGCCAGTTCGTGACGCTGGAACTGCCGACGCCGGACGGTCCGCTGATGCGCACCTACACGCTGTCGTCGTCACCGTCGCGGCCGTTCTCCATCGCGGTGACGGTGAAGGCGCAGGCAGGCAGCATCGGCACACGCTGGATGTTCGATCACCTGACCCCCGGCTCGCACGTCAAGGCCTATGGACCGAGCGGCGATTTTTCGTTGCACTGCCACCCGGCGGCGAAATATCTGTTCATCTCGGCCGGCTCCGGCGTCACGCCGATGATGTCGATGCTGCGCTGGCTGAACGATTGCGCGCCCTGGACCGATGTCGGCTTCGTCAATTGCGCGCGGCGTCCCGAAGAGATCATTTTCCGCAAGGAACTCGAACTTTTGGGCGGCCACATGCCGGGCCTGTCGCTCGGCTTCATGATCGAGGAGCGGTCGAGCCGCGAGGGCTGGTACGGCCATATGGGCCGCATCGATGCCATCCGGCTGCCGCTGCTGGCGCCCGATTTCCGTGAACGCGAGATCTTCTGCTGCGGCCCCGATCCCTTCATGCGTGCTGTGCGCGGCATGCTGGAGGCCGCCGGCTTCGACATGGCGAGATACCATCAGGAAAGCTTTGCCGCGCCGACCGTCGAGGAAATCCAGGCGCCGTTCGCCTCGCCGGAGCAGGACGGTGCGGCAGCTCCCGTCGAAGCAGCAACACCTATCCGCTTCGCGATGTCGGACGTCGATGCCGAGTGCGTCGCCGGCCAGACCGTGCTGCAGACGGCCCGCGCCTCGGGCGTGCGGATCCCGGCAGCCTGCGAATTCGGCCTGTGCGGAACCTGCAAGGTGAAGAAAGTCTCCGGCGCCGTCGAGATGAGCCACAATGGCGGCATCCTCGATCACGAGATCGACGACGGCTTCATCCTGGCCTGTTGTTCCAAGCCACTGTCGGCACTGGAAATCGAGGTTTGATCCGGCTGGCCTTCGACTGATCCCGCATATGGCCGGCGCCTTACCGGCAAAGGTTACCTTGCCAAGGAACAACCGAAAGTTTACAGGCGTTGTCGGTGGAACGGGTCCTGCTGGCGGGCAGGAATGCTAAGCGGGGCGACAATGATGCATGAATCCCATGCCTATGCGGTTGCGAGCCGGGATATCGTTTTCGAATCCTTCGATGGCGAGGCCGTGGTGCTCAACCTTGCGAATGGCAAGTATTTCGGCTTCTCCGATTCCGGCAGCAAGGTGTGGCAGGCACTTTCGTCCGGAATGGACGCCCGGGCTCTGGTCGGGCTTACCGCGGGCGGCTCGACAATAGGCCAGGCCCAACTCGATCACTTCATAGCGCAATTGCTCGAACTGGGCTTGCTGGTGCCTTCCGACGCGACGGTGCAGCCATTGCCGGACGAATTGGCCGCCGAGCTGGCCGCCACGAACGAGCCGCTCGATGTGAGCATTCACGACGACCTCGCCGACCTGATCGTCATTGATCCCATCCACGAGGTCGAGGAACCACTCGGCTGGCCGGCGGTCAAGCAGGCTTCCTGACGGGCCGGCCGCTGCCGTGATGGAAGGCGCTTGATGCCGCGCGTCACGCTGGAAACCTTGCCCGATTACGGCCGGTATCTCCTCGCCGCCGCCGAAAATGCGGGCTTGCGCTATCCGACCACATGCAAGGTCAGCCTGCCCCTGTTGGAACTGACCGTGCATCTCGGTCACGGCGTGCTTGCCGATGCACTGGGCCATGCATTTGTCGAAGCCGGACGTGATCGGCCCGAACCGGCCGCGTGCCGCGTCTTCATCGCTTATCCCGGCATCCACGGCATTCCGGAGCCCGCGCGATGGGGCGACGCGCATTTCACCGAGCACGGTTTTGCCAAACGGCTCGCCGAAGCCGGGTTGCGCGGCCACTATTTCCACGACCTGGATTTCTGGCAGATCTACGATCCGCACCGTAGCGTTGGCGTGCAGCTGATGGCGTCGGCCGATGCCTTTCCGCCCTGGGAGCCGGGGGCGCCGCTGCGCGCCTTCCTGCACTGGGAATATGCCGCGCGCGGCATGCGGCTGACCCATGCCGGCACGCTCGGCATCGACGGCAAGGGTATCCTGCTCGCCGGCGCGGGCGGGGCGGGGAAATCCGGCACTGTCGCCGCCGGCCTGCTCAATGGGCTCGACAGTGTCGGCGACGACTATGTGCTGATCGATCTCGTCGGGGGCGTGACCGCGCGGCCCCTTTTCTCCACCCTGAAACAGGACGCGCGAGGTTTCGCGCGGCTGGGCCTGCAACAGAGGCTGGCTGAGCAAGGCCCGCTGAACTGGCAGGGCAAGCACACGTTTCACATTGGCGACGTAACGCCCCGCCCGGTGCCCGCGATGCTGGACATCGTCGCGCTGGTGGTGCCACATATCAGCGGTGGCGGAGCAAGTTCGATCATGCCGGTGTCACGCAGGGATGCCATGATTGCCTTGGCGCCGTCCGGCATCGCCCAGATGCCGGGCGAGCGCGAAAGCGGCTTTCGCTTCTTCAGCGAATTGACCCGCCTCTTGCCGTGCTTTCGTTTGTCCCTCGGCACCGACCCGGCAGAAATCGCCGGCGCGATCGAGAATTTCCTGACGCGAGGCCTCTCGTGAAGCTCAGCGTGATCATGCCGGTGTACAATCGCGAGCGCTATGTCGTCTCGGCGCTGCGCTCCCTGATCAGGCAGCGCGCTGACGCCGACTTCGACATCATCGTCATCGACGACGGCTCCACGGACGCCTCGGTGGAGGCGATACGGTCTGCGATGCGCGAGGCGTCCTGCATCCGCCTGGTCCTGCAACCCAATATGGGCGTCGCGAGGGCGCGCAACGCCGGGCTTAGACACTTGCCGCCGGATGCCGGGTTTGTGTCATTCCTCGATTCCGACGACATCTCGCTTGCCGGACGCTTCAAGACGGATCTGGCTTGCTTCAAGGCCGAGCCGGGCCTTGACCTGACCTACTCCCTGATGACCCTGGCCGAGCAGATAGACGATGACAGGATGGAGCCGGTAGCGGGCAGTCGCACTGTAACGCTGCGCGGAATTTCAATGAGCACCGGCCTGTTCAGCAGGGCGCTTATCGATCGCATAGGCTATTTCGACGAGGAATTCGATCAGTGCGAGGACACTGACTATCTGTTGCGCATCTTCGAAACGGGTCCGAATTACCGCCTTCTGGAGACGGTCGCGATCTACTACAGGCGCCATGCCGGCAATATCACCGGGAAGCGCGAGAGCCGGCTCCGCGACCACATGCGGGCGATCCACAAATCGATCCGGCGACGCAGGGCCAACCCATCCCTGCGTGAGATTCCCGGCATTTTCGAGCTCAAGAGCTCGCCCGACTGGCGGGTGCTTTAATGCGGTATATCTCGCGATCAAATCGGATGGTGCAGCAGCGGCCGCGAGGTCGCGGATGAGGCTGAGCGTGATCATGCCGGTCTACAATCGCGAAGCCTATGTGGGCGCCGCGCTGCGTTCGCTGCTCAGGCAAGGCGACGCCGCCGATCTCGACATCATCGTCGTCGACGACGGTTCGACCGACGGTTCGGTCGAGGCCGTGCGCGCGATGATGCATGATCATTCCTGCATCCGGCTGTTCCGGCAAGAGAACATGGGGGTGACGCGGGCGCGCAACAGCGGGCTCAGGCTGCTCAAGCCCGAGGCAGACCTGGTCTCGTTCCTCGATTCGGACGACATCTCGCCGGCCGGGCGCTTCGAGGCGGATGTCGCGTTTTTCCGGAAGAATCCCGATCTCGATCTGACCTACTCAAGGATGATGCTGGTCGACAAGATCGATGACGGGATCCTGGAGCCCACGGCGGACAGCAACAGCATCACGATTCGTGGCATTCACCTGTCGGCGGCGATCTTCGCGCGCCGGCTCGTCGCGCGCATAGGTGATTTCGACGAGGATTTCGTCCAGGCCGAAGACACCGACTACCTGCTGCGCGGTTTTGAGATCGGCCCCAGATACGTGCTTCCCGACACGGTCGCACTCTACTACAGACGGCATGCCGGCAACATGACGAGGCAAGAGGACGTCCAGTCGCGGGAATTCCTGCGCGCTATCTATAAATCCATGAAGCGGCGCAAGGCCGACCCGTCGCTACGGCCGATCGAAGGTATCTTCGAGCTGGACAAACTGACAGATTGGCACTCCCTGTGATGGACGGATACGGCGTCGTCATACCGGCCTTCAACGCCAGCGACACTATCGCCGAGACGCTGCGGTCGGTCGCGGCCCAGACGGTGCGGCCTGAACTGGTGGTGATTGTCGACGACGGATCGACCGACGACCTCGCCGCGGCGATCGGCGGAACGGACCTGCCGCTGCGCCTGCTGCGCCAGGCAAATGCCGGGCCGGGCAGCGCCACGACCAGGGGCATCGCCGCGCTGTCGACGCCGTTCATCGCGACGCTCGACGCCGACGATCTGTGGCTGCCCGCCAAGATCGAAACACAGCTCGCGCATCTCGAGAGATTTCCCGCGGCATCGGGAGTTTTCTGCCAATGGCGGAATTTCCGCAATGATCGGCCAGATGCGCCCGAAGGCGCGGCTCTGCCCGGCTGGTCGCGGACCACGATGCTGATCCGGCGCGAGGTTGCCGAGACCGTCGGACCCGTCGTCGATCCGCCGGGCGGCCGTGGCGAGATGATCGACTGGATCGCGCGGGCACGCGAGGCGGGCCTTGCCCTCGACATGATCGAGGAGGTGCTGGCGCTGCGTCGAATCAGACCCGGCAGCCTGTCCTACGGGCGCGATGCCACGCGCGACCGCGGCTACCTGGAAGTGGCGCGGCTGGCCATGCTGCGGCGGGCCCGAAACAAGGCCGGCGCGGGCTGATGGCGCGCATTCGCCGCATCGGCCGACGCTTCCCGGACTATGGCTGGTCCTGGCCGACGGGCGGGCTCGACCAGTTGCTCAAGGCGGCGCTTCTTGCCGACGACGACGCGGCCGCCGGTTGCGCGATGGAGTGGCTGAGCGCGAACGACATCGACCTCGTCTCCTTCAGGGAGCATCGGCTGCTGGCCGCCATCTGCGACCGGTTCGGCCGTAAATTGGCCGGGCATTCCGCCTATCCACGTCTTGTCGGCCTGCAAAAGATGCTGTGGACCAAGTCGCGCATGGCGATGCGCGAGGCCGAACCGGCGCTGCAGGCGATGACCGACGCCGGATGCATGGTGATGCTGATCAAGGGTGCCAGCCGCATTGCCTTGAACGCGTCGGCGCAGCGGGGCCGGGTGGCGCACGACATCGACATATTGGTCCGGTCGCAGGACATGCCGGCGGCGTTCGACGTGCTGCGCGAGCGCGACTGGCAGATCGCCACCGGGGTGAGCCCGCAATATCTGAGGACAAGACTGGCGTCCTTGCGCTCGATGAACTTCTTCAAGGGCAATTATGGCGATATCGACCTGCACCAACTCGCCTATGACGGTTCCCAGCAAAGCGACGAGGACGACCAGGCGATCTGGCGGCGGGCGGCGGCGGCCGAGTTCAGCGACGTCGGCGTGCTGGTACCGTCGCCCGCCGACCGCATCGCGCTGGCGATAGCGCATGGCGGGCTCGACGCCCACACGCATAGCGATTGGCTGGTCGATTGCGCGGTGGCCATTCGTGCCGGCGACGTCGACTGGGACGTGTTCCTCGATATTGTCGCCAGGCGGCGCCTTGCCGTTGCCGCGGCAGTGGCGCTCTCCTACCTAGCGCTCGAGATTGGCGTGACGGTGCCGGACAGGGTGCTGGCGCGCGTGCTGGAGATGGCCGACCGCACCGGCCTGTCGCGCTGGTCGGCCGTGCTGCAGGCCAAGCCGCGAACCGATTTCGGCAGGCTGGCCTGGCTGTCGCGCGGGTTTGCCAAGCAGTTGCGGCTGAGACGCAAGAGCGGCCGGCTGCGGCAAGAACCGCCGACCAAAGCCTGGCGTGGCCGCCGCGCCAGCCGCGTGCCGCTGGGCGCGGCCTCGCCATCGGCATTCTCCCAAGCCATACCCTGCCCACCGACGGCCGGAGACATGATGCTGGACATCACGATCCGGGTCAGTGTTCCGCCGATCCGGCGCCGCATCGAAATGGAGATCAATGCCGACGATCACCATGTCGCGCGCCTGCGCGCCATGGCCATCAGCCGGTCCGGAGGCGACCGGGTGCTGCATTTTCGGGGCAAGGTGACGCTCGACGGCCGACATCACGCGCTGACGCTGGAGGCGCGACCGTCCCGGCAATTCCGCCAATGGGAAGACCAGGCAACGGTCGCGGCCTATGGCGCGCTGCCTTTCCAGCTGGTCTCGGCGGCCTTTTCGCCGCTGCGCTGAGACGTCGCCGCCAAAGGCAGCAGGGCCGGAGCGCGGTAGAGGCGCCCGCGGCTATACGGTGTTCCCGTCGGGCTTCGTTACCCGCCGCAGCGTCAGGTTGATCCTGCCGCCGTTCTTGAGCAGCGCCGAGGTCGAAGGGTAGATGCGGTCGACGCCATGGAAGGCAAGACGGCCCTCGCCGCCAAGCACGACGACATCGCCGCTTTTCAGCCTGAACGATTTGGTGGCGCCGTCGCGCGTCGTCTGGCCGACCCTGAACAGGCAGTCGTCGCCGAGCGAGACGGAGACGACGGGGGCCGAGAGGTCGGCCTCGTCGCGATCCTGATGCAGGCCCATCTTCGCGTCGGGCGTGTAGAAATTGATCAGGCAGGCCTCCGGTAGATGCGGATAGCCCGACACCTGCCGCCACAGGTCGAGCAGACTGCCGGGGATGGGCGGCCATGGCGTCCCGGTCACGGGATGCGTCGGCTGGTAGCGGTAGCCGCGTTCCTTGTCGGTGACCCAGCCGAGCGGACCGCAATTGGTCATGCGCACGCTCATCTCCTTGCCGGTGCGCGGCATGGCCGGCACGAACAGCGGCGCCTGCTGGACGATGGCCCTGACGTCCTCGACCAGCGCCTCCTGCACCTCGCGAGACAGATGGGCCGGCATGTGGCGGACGCCCTTGGGCAGAACGAGCAATTGGCTCACCTTTCGAATGTTCGGACCCGCAAGATGCCACCATCGGACGCCGAGGGCGACCCGAAAGCAGTCGTCGATTTCACTGAAATTGCCGAGGCGGGAATGCGCGGTGAATTCGTCTCACCAAATCAGCCAGAGGCGTTGACGGATAAAGATGATTAACTTAGTCAAGATTTTGAACTTGAGTCTAAGGCAACAATTTCACCCGGGCGCCGGACGGAGGCCATGGGGAACGAATGACGAGAGCGAGGTAATATAAAAGTGGTGTTTCTTCGAGACTTCGGAGCGGTCAAGCGCGGCGGTATCTGGTTCCGGCGAGGGCTTGTGGCGACGACGTGCCTGTCGACGGTGCTTGGCGTTGGCCATGCATCGGCACAGCAGGCCGGCACCCAGGCATCCGACGGTACGGGGGTGCTGGAGCCGATTACGGTCAGCGGCAAGACCGGCAGCGACACTTCCCGAGAAGACGACAAGATGGTGGCCGCCAAGCGCAGCTCCGGCGCGACCAAGACGGACACGCCGCTTATCGAAACGCCGCGCTCCGTCTCGGTGGTGACACGCAAGGAGATCGAGGAGCGCGGCGCGCAGGACATCATCGAGGCGGTGCGCTATTCCGCCGGCGTGAGCACCGGCGCCTATGGGTTCGACCCGCGCTTCGACCAAATCTACATCAGAGGCTACGATGCCACCACGCTCGGCGACTACAAGGACGGCCTGCGCCAGCCCTACATCAACTACGGCACTTTCCGCACCGACCCCTATTCGCTCGAACGCGTCGAGGTGATCAAGGGGCCGGTGTCGGTGCTTTACGGCGCGGGAACGCCGGCTGGCATCGTCAACAAGGTGCCCAAGCTGCCGACCGAGGACAGGATACGGGAAGTCGAACTGCTCTATGGCACGAAGGACAGGGCGCAGGCCGCCTTCGATTTCGGCGGACCCGTCACCGAGGGCAGCGACGATTTTCTCTACAGGATCGTCGGCCTGGCGCGAAACGGCGACACGAATTTCGACATCGCCGACGACCGTTATCTCCTGCAACCGTCCTTCACCTGGAACCCGGATGCCGCGACCTCCTTCACGGTCTACGGGCTGGTGCAGGCCGATGAGACGGATTCCAATCCTGGCGTGATCACCGACCCGTCGGGGAAGGTGCATGCCCTGCGCGAGAGCGACCCGGATTACGATTACCAGAAGATCCGGCAGCAGCAGGTTGGCTACAAGTTCGAGCACGATTTCGGCGACGGCATCACCGTGCGCCAGAATGTTCGATACTCCCATCTCGACCTGAGGTCGCGCTATCTCGCGGTCTCCGGCTGGACAGGTACGGTCGCGCATCGCTATGCGACCGCGATTCGCGACGAAATGAACGTCTTCCAGGCCGACAACCAGGTCGAGGCCAAATTCGACACTGGCGCGCTCGCCCACACGCTGCTTCTCGGCCTCGACTATACGAACCTGACCTCGTCCTTCGGCTATGGATTCGATGCGGCCGATCCGGCCTATGATTTCGACATCGCCAACCCGACCTACGGTGTCTCCGGCCCGACGCCGGCCACCACGTTCTCGGCCTCTGACGCGGATCTGCGCCAGACCGGAATCTATGCGCTGGACCAGGTCGAGCTGGACAGATGGCGCTTCACGCTTGGCGGGCGCCAGACCTGGGTCGAGCAGACGCGGGACTACGTTGGGGGCGGCTCCGAAGCGGTGAACAAGAACGCCTTCAGCATGCAGGCCGGCGCGCTTTATCTGTTCGACAATGGTATCGCGCCCTTCGCGAGCTATGCGACCTCGTTCGAGCCGATCTCGAACCGGTCGGCCGATGGTGGCGGCATCCTGCAGCCGACGAAGGGCGAACAGGTCGAGCTCGGCATCAAGTACCAACCTCCAGGAAGCGATATCCTGCTCTCGGCCGTCGCCTATCACCTCGTCGAGAAGAACAAGCCGGTCGTCGTGGATCCCAATGCGGGGACCTATCGTTCACTGGGCGAGGTCACCAGCAACGGATTTGAGCTGGAGGCCCGCGCGGCCGTTATGGACGGACTCGATGTGATCGTGGCCTATAACTACAACCATGCCGAGATCACGGGCGCCGCCGCTGGCTCGACGGAGTTCGGCAAGGTCCCCGCCGTCACCCCCGAGCATGTCGCGAGCCTCTGGGCCAATTACAAGTTCGACGAGGGCAGCGCCGCTCCAGGCCTTTCGGTCGGAGCCGGCGTGCGGCTGCAGAGCGCGACCTATACCGACACGTCGAACACCGCCAGGAACGATGCCGCCGTCTATCTCGATGCGTCGGCGTCCTATGATTTCGGCGCCATCGACAAGAAGTATGAAGGTGTCTCGGCCGCCTTTGCCGTCCGCAACATCGCCGACGACCGCGCGACGGTATGCAACAGCGGCTATTGCTACATGGGCCAGGGCCGCAACGTCACGGCTTCGCTGAAGCGCCGCTGGTAAAGGCAACGCCGCGCGCCCTTTCGGACGCGCGGCGCATTGATTCCACCGTTTGGATGCAACCCGGCTCGGCGGTTCAGCCAAGCTCGGGGATGCGCAGGACCTGGCCCGGATAGATCTTGTCGGGATGGGTCAGCATCGGCTTGTTGGCCTCGAAGATGACCGTGTTCTTGACACCCTGGCCCTTGCCATAGCTCTTTTCGGCGATCTTCCAGAGATTGTCGCCCTTCTGGACGGTGTAGAAGGTCGGCTCCTTGGCCGGGGCGGCCGTGCCGGAAGCCGGCGCGACCTGCAACTCGTCAGCCTGTACCTTGGAGACGCCGAGCGTGTTGCCGACGGCGATGACCGCCTTTTCGAAGATCGACTGGTCCTTGACCACGCCCTTCAGCACCGCGGTATCGCCCTGGACGACAACCTGCACGCCATCGGTGCCGAGCTTGTGCGAATCGAGCTCTTTCTTGAGGGTGTCGGCGGTGGGTGCGGCTTCCTCGTCGCCGCCTATGCCGAGCTTCTTGCCGACGCTCTTGACGAAATCGAACATACCCATTTCTAGGTCTCCCTTGCTGTGGCAAAAGGGAAACTTGCATCTGCAACGCAAAATTGAAAGCGGTTTTGCGCACGCGACTGGCGCGTTGCTTAATCGTTCTCTACCCGGCCGCGCAGCTTCTTGATCGTACCGCGCCCCGCCTTGCTCTTCAGTCGCCGCTCGACCGCCCCCTTTGACGGCCTTGTCTTCTTGCGCGGCGGCGGTGGCGGTTCGGCCGCCTTGGCGACCAGCGCCGTGAGCCTTGCCCGGGCATCCGCCCGGTTCTGTTCCTGGGTGCGGAAGCGTCCGGCCTCGATGACGATGACACCGTCCTTGGTGGCGCGCTGGCCGGCAAGCTTTATGGTCCGCTCGCGCACGCGGTCCGACAGGCCCTCCGCGTTCCGCGCGTCGAAGCGCAACTGCACCGCTGTCGCCACCTTGTTGACGTTCTGGCCGCCAGGACCGGACGAGCGGATGAAATCCTCGTGCAGATCGCCCGGATGGATCACGGCTTCGCCCGATATGATGATGTCGTCGTCGATCGGCATGCCGCAGTCATGGCGCGGCGGACTAAAAAAGAAAAGGCCCGATCGAAGCCGGGGCCTTCCAATGCATGTCGCCCAGAAGTGACGTCGGTTCCGGGATGACGACATGCATGAGAGAACGTCGAGCGGCGTGATGATTACTCCGCCGCCTCCTGCATACGCGGTGCGGCCCCCAGCACCACGGCGTCGACATGGCTTTCGAATTTCTCGAAGTTGACGGCGAACATGCCGACCAGCCTTGCCGCCTGCCGGTCATAGGCGGCCTTGTCGGCCCAGGTGGAGCGCGGGTCGAGAATGGCGCTGTCGACGCCAGTCACGGCCTCCGGCACCTCGAAGCCGAAATTGGCGTCGGTGCGGAACCTGGCCGTCTTCAGCGAACCGTCGAGGGCCGCGGCGAGCAAGGCTCGCGTCGCCTTGATCGGCATGCGCTTGCCGGTGCCGTAAGCGCCGCCGGTCCAGCCGGTGTTGACCAGCCAGCAATCGGCGCCATGGCGGGCAATGAGTTCGCGCAGCAGATTGCCGTATTCCGAGGGGTGGCGCGGCATGAAAGGCGCACCGAAGCAGGTCGAGAAGGTGGCTTCGGGCTCGGTGACGCCCTTTTCGGTTCCGGCGACCTTGGCCGTGTAACCGGAAAGGAAATGATACATCGCCTGCGCCGGTGTCAGCCTGGCGATCGGAGGCATCACGCCGAAAGCATCGGCGGTCAGCATGATGATGTTCTTCGGATGACTGGCGCGCCCGGTCTTCGAGGCATTGGGGATGAAGTCGAGCGGATAGGCGCAGCGTGTGTTTTCGGTGAGCCGGCCGTCATCGAAGTCCGGCACGCCATCGGCGTCGAGCACGACATTTTCCAGAACCGTGCCGAAGCGCTGCGTGGTGGCGAAAATCTCCGGCTCGGCTTGCGCCGACAGCTTGATCGTCTTGGCATAGCAGCCGCCTTCGAAATTGAAGATGCCGTGCGGCCCCCAGCCATGCTCGTCGTCGCCGATCAGCGTGCGCGACGGATCGGCCGACAGCGTGGTCTTGCCGGTGCCCGACAGGCCGAAGAAGATGGCGGCGTCACCTGCCGGGCCTTCGTTGGCCGAGCAGTGCATCGGCATGACGCCCTTTTCCGGCAAGAGGTAGTTGAGCATGGTGAACACCGACTTCTTCATTTCGCCGGCATAGGAGGTGCCCCCGATCAGCACGATCTTGCGCGTCAGGTCGACGGCGATCACCGTTTCGGTGCGGCTGCCGTGGCGGGCGGGATCAGCGCGGAAGGACGGCAGGTCGATGATCGTCATCTCCGGCACGAACTGTTCGAGTTCGGCCGCGTCGGGACGGATGAGCAGGTTGCGGATGAACAGCGAATGCCAGGCAAATTCGGTGATCACCCTGGTGGGCAGCTTGAGCTCCGCGTCGGCGCCGCCGACCAGATCCTGCACATAGAGATCCTTGTCGGCGGCCTGGGCCTGGAAGTCGGCGAGCAAGGCGTCGAATTTGGCCGGCGAGATCGCCTTGTTGTTGTCCCACCAGACTGGCAGTTCGGTGGCGGCGTCGCGCACGACGAACTTGTCCTTGGGCGAACGGCCGGTGTGCTGGCCGGTTTCGGCGACGAGCGCGCCATGCGCGGTCAGCCTGGCCTCGCCCCGCCTGATCGCTTCCTCATAAAGGGCGGCCGCGCCGAAATTGTAGCGCACCACGCCGGAGGTTTTCAGACCGATATGACCGATCGCGCAGGCAGGATTGCGTTTGCCGACTTCCGACATTGGTGACCCTTCTTGAGATTTGCCGCATCTTTGCCGGCACATTTCCGGCACACCTGCCAAGCAGGCTAGGATGGTCAGAACCAGAAAAGCCAAATGATATCAAATCATTAATCGATTTAAATATTTTGAAAGTTGTTTAAATCGTTTATATATGCGAAAAGTTTCATGGCTGCCCAAAGGATTGGACGTGTCCGTTCGTCCAATTCGTGTCGAGGTAGGATTGTGGCCGCCGGCACCCCGCGCGTGACAGCGGATAAGGCCTATGCCACATTTTGTACCTAATTTGTCCTGCAAAAGCCCCTTCTCTTACGACAGAAGGGACAGCTCATGAGGGAGCCACTTGAAATGGCAACAATCGCGCTTGTCGATGACGACCGCAACATTCTGACGTCGGTGTCGATCGCCCTCGAATCCGAAGGCTACCGCGTCGAGACCTATACGGATGGTGCGTCCGCGCTGGAAGGCCTGGCGGCCCGGCCGCCGAATCTTGCCATCCTCGACATCAAGATGCCGCGCATGGACGGCATGGAGCTTCTGCGCCGGATGCGCCAGAAATCCGACCTGCCAGTGATCTTCCTGACCTCCAAGGATGACGAGATCGATGAATTGTTCGGTCTCAAGATGGGCGCCGACGACTTCATCCGCAAACCGTTCTCGCAGCGCCTACTGGTCGAGCGGGTGCGCGCCGTTCTGCGCCGGGCCAGCGCCCGCGAGGCCGCGGCAAAAACGCCCAGCCAGCAGGCTCGCTCGCTCGAGCGCGGCCAGCTCGTCATGGACCAGGAGCGCCATACCTGCACCTGGAAGGGCGAGCCGGTAACGCTCACCGTCACCGAGTTCCTGATCCTGCATTCGCTGGCGCAACGCCCGGGCGTGGTAAAAAGCCGTGATGCGCTGATGGATTCGGCCTATGATGAGCAGGTCTATGTCGACGACCGCACGATCGACAGCCACATCAAGCGGCTGCGCAAGAAATTCAAGGCCGTCGACGACGACTTCGAAATGATCGAAACCCTTTACGGAGTCGGATACCGGTTCCGCGAAGCGTAAAGCCTAGTCAGGAGCTGCTATTCGATGGCAGTGGAAGCACAACGAAGCAGACCAGCGGCCGCTGCCAGGCGGCCGTCGCGCATCATGCCGTCCTTCGTGTCGAAATTCACGGTGCCGATGCGCCGCTTCCTCGGCCATCATATCTTCTCCAGCCTGACGCGGCGTATCCTTTTTCTCAATCTCGCCGGGCTGGCGGTGCTCGTCACCGGCATCCTCTATCTCAACACCTTCCGCGACGGGCTGATCGACGCGCGCGTCGAAAGCCTGATGACGCAAGGCGAGATCATCGCCGGCGCCATCGCGGCATCGGCGACGGTCGAGACGGATTCGATCAGCATCGACCCGGAAAAACTGCTCGAGCTGCAGGCCGGCGAAAGCCTGGGGCCGGGCTCGGACCAACTCGACAATCTGGATTTTCCGATCAATCCCGAGCGCGTGGCGCCGGTGCTGCGGCGGCTGATCTCGCCGACCCGCACACGCGCCCGCATCTATGACCGCGACGCCAACCTGCTGCTCGATTCGCGCCATCTCTATTCGCGCGGCCAGATCCTGCGCTACGACCTGCCGCCGGTCGATGAGGAAGAGCCCGATCTTGTCGAGCGCGTCCAGAAGTTCATCTTCGACTTCTTCCGCAACACCGACCTGCCGGTCTATCACGAGCAGCCGGGCGGCAATGGCGCTACCTTCCCCGAAGTGGTCAAGGCACTGACCGGCAGCCCGTCGACCATCGTGCGGGTCTCCGAACAGGGCGAGCAGATCGTCTCGGTGGCGGTGCCGATCCAGCGTTTTCGCGCCGTTCTCGGCGTGCTGATGCTGTCGACCGAAGGCGGCGACATCGACAAGATCGTAGCCGCCGAACGCAAGGCGATCCTGCGCGTCTTCGGCATCGCGGCGCTCGTCACGGCCATCCTGTCGATGCTGCTGGCCTCCACCATCGCCAATCCGCTGCGCCGGCTGTCCGCCGCTGCCGTGCGGGTGCGTCGCGGTGTCAAGAGCCGCGAGGAAATCCCCGACTTTTCCGACCGCCAGGACGAGATCGGCAATCTGTCTGTCGCCGTGCGCGACATGACCAACGCGCTCTACGCGCGCATCGAGGCCATCGAAAGCTTCGCCGCCGATGTTTCGCATGAGCTGAAGAACCCGCTGACATCGCTGCGCAGCGCCGTCGAAACATTACCGCTGGCGAAAAACGATAATTCACGCGCGCGTCTGATGGAGATCATCCAGCATGACGTCAAACGGCTGGACCGCCTCATCACCGACATTTCCGACGCCTCGCGGCTCGACGCCGAGTTGGCCCGCGAAGATGCCGGAACCGTCGACCTGAAGAAATTCGTCACCGACCTTGTCGCTGTTTCGCGTGAGACGACGCGCAACAAGAAGGCGGTCGAGATCGAACTCAAGGTGGCCAAGCTGCCGCAGGGCGCAAAAGGCTATCTGGTCGTCGGCCACGATCTGCGCATCGGCCAGGTCATCACCAACCTGATCGAGAACGCGCGCTCCTTCGTGCCCGAGGACCACGGCCACATCAGCCTGTCGCTGGCGCGCGCGGGCAAGTTCAACATCCTCACCGTCGACGACAATGGTCCCGGCATCCGCGCCGACAACATCGAGCGCATCTTCGAACGCTTCTATACCGACCGGCCGGCCGGCGAGGCGTTCGGGCAGAACTCGGGTCTGGGCCTGTCGATCTCCAGGCAGATCGTCGAGGCTCACGGCGGTACGCTGACCGCCGAAAACATTCCCGGCACCAAGCCCGGCGAGATCAAGGGCGCACGCTTCGTCGTGACGCTGCCCGCCGAGGGATGAGCGCCGATCGCCGGGGATTGCGACGTGCGGCCTGAAAACATTCACGCGACGGCGCTGCTGATCGGCGAGCGCGGCGTCTTCATCACCGGCGCGTCCGGTTCCGGCAAGACAACGCTGGCGCTGACGCTGATCGGCCATTGCCAGCAGCACGGATTGTTCTCGCGGCTCGTCGGCGACGATCAGCTCTTCGTCGAAGCTCGTGCGGGGCGGCTGGTCTGCCGCGCGCCCACCACCATAGCGGGCCTGGCCGAAGTGCCGGGGCTTGGGCCGCGGCCTCTCCCATTCGAGCCGGCCTGCGTCGTCGACCTGCATCTGCGGCTGCTGCCGGCCGGTCAAATCGCGCGCTTCCAGGAGGACGCCAGCGACGACATCGCCGGCTGCGCGGTGGCGCGGATCGATCTGGCCGAGCGCAATGTCGCGGCCGCCTTGCCGGCCGTGATGGCGCGGCTGTCGATCGCGCCTTTTCCATGATCCGCCCCGGGTTTTTTGCTGCAATGCGTCAAAATGGCATGGGCCGGCGCAATTTTGGGCTTGTCAACGGGCCGCGCGTCGACAAGATAGCGCTCCCGCCGCCTGGATTGGCTGGCGAGCATAAAATGCGCCTGTGAAGCGGCGATGACGGGAGCCACCATAGAATGATCGGACTCGTGCTTGTAACGCACGGTCAACTGGCCACCGAGTTCCGACATGCCGTCGAACATGTCGTCGGGCCACAAGACAATTTCGAAACCGTGGCGATCGGTGCCGACGACGATATGGAGCAGCGTCGCCGCGACATCGTCGACGCCGTCGCCCGCGTCGATACAGGGACGGGCGTGATCGTGCTGACCGACATGTTCGGCGGCACGCCGTCCAACCTTGCGATCTCGGTGATGGAGTCGGGCCGCACCGAGGTGATCGCCGGCATGAACCTGCCGATGCTGATCAAGCTGTCCTCGATCCGCAAGGGCGACAACATGGCCGCCGCCCTCGATGAGGCGCAGGCCGCCGGCCGCAAATACATCAACGTCGCCAGCCAGCTTCTGAGCAGCAAATGAACGCGCTATCCCCGGAAAAAGACCAGATCATCCGGGAGTTTCCGATCGTCAACCAGCGTGGCCTGCATGCGCGCGCATCGGCGAAGTTTGTCCAGCTGGCCAGCGGCTTCAACGCTTCGGTCCATGTCGAGAAGGATGGCGTCAAGGTCGGCGGCACCTCGATCATGGGCCTGATGATGCTGGCGGCAAGTCCGGGATATTCGATCCGCGTCACCGCCAGCGGCCCCGAAGCACTTGAGGTCATGGACGCGCTGGAGCAGCTCGTCGCCTCCCGTTTCGGCGAGGAGTGCTGACCCGGAAATCAGTCCGCCGGGGACATGCACGAATAAAGATTTCTTTATATCCCATTGTCGTACGAAGCCTGATCTGCTAGTCAGGCCGGCAATTCGCGCCCCTGGAAATGTCTTCCGGCTCGGACGCATCCGCAAACAATTCGCACGCATTACAATTCGCAGGGAGCACTGCCATGACGGGTAGCAAGGACTATGTGGTCGCCGACATCTCGCTTGCCGGCTGGGGCCGCAAGGAACTGGATATCGCCGAGACCGAAATGCCGGGCCTGATGGCCTGCCGCGAGGAATTCGGCGCCAAGAAGCCGCTCAAGGGCGCGCGCATCACCGGCTCGCTGCATATGACCATCCAGACGGCGGTGCTGATCGAGACGCTGAAGGAGCTCGGCGCCGATATCCGCTGGGCTTCCTGCAACATCTTTTCGACCCAGGACCATGCCGCCGCGGCCATCGCCGAGGCCGGCATTCCGGTCTTCGCCGTCAAGGGCGAGAGCCTCGAACAGTACTGGGACTACACCGACAGGATCTTCCAGTGGGCCGATGGCGGCCTCTCCAACATGATCCTCGACGATGGCGGCGATGCCACCATGTATATCCTGATCGGCGCCCGCGCCGAAGCCGGCGAGGACGTGCTGTCCAATCCGCAGAGCGAGGAAGAGGAATATTTCTACGCCCAGGTCAAGAAGCGCCTGAAGGCTTCGCCGGGCTTCTTCACCAAGCAGCGGGAAGCGATCCGCGGCGTCACCGAGGAGACGACCACCGGCGTCAACCGGCTCTACCAGCTGCAGAAGAAGGGCCTGCTGCCTTTCCCCGCCATCAACGTCAACGACTCGGTCACCAAGTCGAAGTTCGACAACAAATATGGCTGCAAGGAATCGCTGGTCGACGGCATCCGTCGCGGTACCGACACGATGATGGCCGGCAAGGTCGCGGTCGTCTGCGGCTATGGCGACGTCGGCAAGGGCTCGTCGGCCTCGCTCAAGGGCGCGGGCGCCCGCGTCAAGGTCACCGAGGTCGATCCGATCTGCGCGCTGCAGGCGGCGATGGACGGTTTTGAAGTGGTCACGCTGGAAGATGCGGCACCGACCGCCGACATCGTCATCACCACCACCGGCAACAAGGATGTCGTCACCCTCGAGCATATGCGCTCGATGAAGGACATGGTGATCGTCGGCAACATCGGCCATTTCGACAACGAGATCCAGGTCGCGTCGCTGCGCAATCTGAAGTGGACGAATGTCAAGCCGCAGGTCGACATGATCACCTTCCCGGATGGCAAGCGCATGATCCTTCTGTCGGAAGGCCGCCTGCTCAATCTCGGCAACGCCACCGGTCATCCGAGCTTCGTCATGTCGGCCTCCTTCACCAACCAGGTGCTGGCGCAGATCGAGCTCTACACCAAGGGCGAGCAGTACCAGAATCAGGTCTATGTGCTGCCCAAGCATCTCGACGAGAAGGTCGCGCGCCTGCATCTCGACAAGCTCGGCGCCCGGTTGACCGAACTGTCGGGTGAGCAGGCCGCCTATATCGGCGTCACGCCACAGGGTCCGTTCAAGCCGGAACACTACCGCTATTAACCAAAGCTAGATTTACTACCAGATATTGACGCCGGGCGATTGACTTTTCGCCCGGCTTTATTTTTGCGCCGAATGATTCTTCACGCCGATTCCGGCAGGCGCTATTGTTGTGATTCGCGGGCTCGGGGACGAGGGTCGGCGTACGCATCAGGGCGGTCTTGCATTCAGGCGGCGAAGAGGACCAAGACATGCCGGGGGATAACCCGCTTCACGCGGGACAGGCCGTTTCCGGCGGCCATCAGGATTCGAGGGCCACTGGCTCGGCCATGCCTAGCAGGCGCCGTTCGTGGCGTGGCCGCGCGGGACTGCTGCTTGCCGGCTCCACGCTCGCCGGTCCGTTGTTTGGCGGAGCCGGGCGCGCCCAGGGCGCCGAAGTGGCGGTAGCCAGCCTTTCGATCAACACTGTCGAGGTCATGCAACTGGCCGTCTTTGCCGGGGTGATGGGAGCGGCATTCCTCTCGGCCATCGTTCTGATCCGCGAACGCGCGCGCGCATCGGCGGAAAATGTCGACCTGAGAAGCCGCGTCGCCGATGTCAGCGCCGCGTTGCGGCGTTCGGAGGCGCTGCTCAATCTGCGCGACCAGCGTGTCGTCGTCTGGGCTTCGGAGAACAAGAAACCCGAACTCATCGGCACATTGCCGACTGAAAGCGGCGCACCGGAGGAGCGGGCCGCGTTCCTGGCCTTCGGCCGCTGGCTGATGCCGCGTTCGGCGGCCGCACTCGAACATGCCATAGCGGGTTTGCGCGAAAAGGGCAGGCCGTTCGACCTGGTGATGGAATCGCAGGCCGGCGCCCCATTGGAAGTGCATGGCCGCAAGAGCGCGGCCCATGTGCTGGTGCGGTTTGTTTCGCTTTCCGAAACACAACGCAGCCAGGCCCGGCTCAAGATCGACAACCAGCGGCTGGCGGCCGACCATGACACGATGATCGGCCTGCTCGATGCGCTGAAGATGCCGGCATGGCTGCGCGACGAGCATGGCCGCCTGAAATGGGTCAACCGGGCCTATGCCGACGCGGTCGAAGCCGAGAGTGCCGAGGCCGCCGTGCGTGACGCCAAGGAATTCCTCGGCGGCCAGGCGCGCGAAGCCATCGCCACGCAACACAAATCGCATCCGGTGTTCGAGCAGTCGCTTTCGACGGTGATCGAAGGCGACCGCCGCGTGTTCGCGGTGACCGACTTTGCCGGCGCCGACGGTTCGGCCGGCCTTGCCTGCGACACCAGCGCCATCGAGGCCATCCGCGGCGAATATGAGCGGACCGTACGCAGCCACGCCGATACGCTCGACCAACTCAACACCGCTGTCGCGATCTTCGACACCGACGAGAAGCTGCGCTTCTTCAACCAGGCTTTCCAGAAACTGTGGGGGCTGGACAGCGGCTTCCTGCACAGCGCACCAGACAACGCCCTTCTGCTCGACCGGCTGCGTAGCGAAGGCAAGATCGCCGAACAGCCGGAATGGCGCCGCTGGAAGGAAGGCCTGCTCGGCGCCTACCGTGCGGCCGAGTCGCAGGAACACTGGTGGCATTTGCCGGACGGCAAGACGATCCGCGTCGTCGCCAACCCGCAACCCAAGGGCGGCGTCACCTGGGTGTTCGAGAACCTGACCGAGAAGATGGACCTGGAAAGCCGCTACCGGACCGCGGTCCGGGTGCAGGGCGAAACGCTCGACAACCTGGCTGAGGGCGTCGCGGTGTTCGGCCCCGACGGCCGGTTGCGCCTGTCGAACCCGGCTTTTGCCACGCTGTGGGGGTTGGACAAGGAAGCCGCCAAGCCCAGCGTGCATGTATCGGCCATACGCGACCTCTGCGACCGGCAAGCCGTCGAGAGTCCGTGGCCCGGCTTCGTCGCCGCCATCACCGGCTTCGACGACGAGCGCCGCGACCGCCACGGCCAGACCGAGCTCAACAACGGCACCGTGCTGCGTTACGCCATGATCCCGCTGCCCAACGGGCAAGTGATGATGACCTTCGTCGACGTCACCGACAGCGTCCATGTCGAACGCGCGCTCAAGGACAGGAACGAGGCGCTGGAGAAATCGGACCAGCTCAAGAACGACTTCGTCCAGCATGTGTCCTACGAACTGCGTTCGCCGCTGACCAACATCATCGGCTTCACCGAGCTGCTGTCGCTACCCACGACCGGCCCCTTGACGCAGAAGCAGCGCGAATATGTCGAGCATGTCGGCTCGTCCTCCTCGGTGCTGCTGACGATCGTCAACGACATACTGGACCTTGCGACGGTCGACGCCGGCATCATGCAGCTCGACATTTCCGAAGTGCGTGTCGACCGCACCATCGCGGCCGCCGCCGAGTTGGTCGCCGACCGGCTGGAGGAGCATTCGATCCGCCTCGCGGTCGACGCCGCCGCGGCGCCGAAGACGTTCCATGGCGACGAAACCCGAATCCGCCAGATCCTCTACAATCTGCTGAGCAACGCCGCCAACTACGCGCCGGAGGCCAGCACCATCCGGCTGGCCTGCCGCCAGCTGGCGGACGGAGTCGAGTTCTCGGTTCACGACGACGGGCCTGGCATGCCGCCCGACGTACTCGATTCGGTGTTCCGCCGCTTCGAGCCGCGCGCCAATGGCGGCCGCCGGCGCGGCGCTGGCCTCGGCCTGTCGATCGTCAAGAGCTTTGTCGAACTGCATGGCGGCGCCGTTCGCATCGAAACCGGTAGGGACAAGGGCACGACCGTCATCTGCACCTTCCCCGACATGCCGGGCATCCGCGCCGCGGCCGAGTAGCGCGCTCGATGACGCAACCGGTGCTGGAGCGCTTGCTCGCCGACGAGACCCAGACAGCGCGGCTGGGCGAGGATCTCGCACTGGCGCTGCGCGCGGGGGACGTGCTGGCGCTCAAGGGCGATCTCGGCGCCGGCAAGTCGACCTTGGCGCGGGCGCTGATCAGGACATTGGCCGACGATGCCGGCCTCGAAGTGCCGAGCCCTACCTTCACATTGGTTCAGAGCTACGACACGCGCATCCCGGTCCATCATTTCGATCTTTACCGGCTGTCCTCGGCGGCCGAACTCGACGAACTCGGCTTCGATGAGGCGCTGGCGCAAGGTGCCGCCCTGGTCGAATGGCCGGAGCGCGCCGACGGCTATCTGCCCAAGTCGACGGTGCTGATCGAACTTACCCAGCATGGCGAGGGGCGGCTGGCGCGATTGTCGGGGCAAGGCGCGACCTTCGACCGTTTCGCGCGCTCGCTGGCCATGCGCGGCTTCCTCGACGGCGCGGGATGGGGGCAAGCGCGGCGCCGGCATTTCATCGGCGATGCCTCGGCCCGCTCCTACGAGATCGTGTCGCTTCCCGGCGAGGCGCCGCGCGTGCTGATGAACTCGCCACGGCTGGTGCTCGGCCCTCCCGTGCGCGACGGCAAGCCCTATGCGGTGATCGCCCACACGGCCCAGTCGGTGTCGGCTTTCGTCGCCATCGACCGTGCGCTGCTGGCCGCGGGGGTCGCGGTGCCTCGGATCGACGCTCAGGATCTAGACCAGGGTTTCCTGCTGCTCGAGCATCTGGGCTCGGAAGGCTTCCTCGCCGGCAATGGCGAGCCGGTGGCCGAACGTTACGAGGCGGCGGCCGAACTGCTTGCCATGATGCACGGCAAGACCTGGCCTCATCACATGGAGGCTGCGCCCGGCGTCGTTCATGACGTGCCGCCCTTCGATCGCGATGCCATGCTGATCGAGGCGGACCTGCTGATCGACTGGTACGTGCCGGCGATATCGGACGGCCCGGCGAGCGAGGCGCTGCGTTCCGGCTACCACAGGACATGGAATGCGCTTCTCGACCGGCTGCAAGGCAGCGAATACACGCTGATGCTGCGCGACTTCCACTCGCCCAACATCATCTGGCGCGGCGAGCGGACCGGCCTCGACCGGCTCGGCATCGTCGACGTCCAGGATGCGCTGATCGGTCCCGCCGCCTATGACGTCGCCTCGCTGGCCATGGATGCGCGCGTCACCATCCCGCCCGAGATCGAAAAGCGGACGCTCGATGCCTATGTCGCGGCGCGTCGTGCAACGGGCGGCTTCGATGAAGCAGGTTTCCTCGAAGCCTACGCAATCATGGCCGCGCAACGCAATTCCAAGATCTTGGGCATTTTCGTGCGCCTCGAAAAACGGGACGGCAAACCCTATTATCTCAAGCACCTGCCGCGCATCCGCGACTATCTCAGGCGGGCACTGTCGCATCCCGCGCTCGCCGAGCTGCGGGATTTCTACAACGCGCACGGGCTGCTGGAGGAACGAGCGCTGTGACGACAAAACCAAACACCGCCATCGTCCTTGCCGCCGGGCTCGGCAAGCGCATGCGGCCGATCACCGACACGATCCCCAAGCCGCTGGTCCGGATCGCCGGCAAGACACTGCTCGACTGGGGGCTCGACAGCCTGGCGGCGGCCGGCGTCGGCAAGGCGGTGGTCAATGTCCATTACCTTCCCGAACAGATCGTCGCCCATGTCGCCGCGCGCCGCGCGCCGCGCATCGTCATTTCCGATGAAAGCGACCGGCTGCTCGATTCGGCCGGCGGCATCGTCAAGGCGCTGCCGGAACTCGGCCAGGAGTCGTTCTACATCCTCAACGCCGATACGTTCTGGATCGACCACGGCCCGCTCAATCTCGGGCGGCTCGCCCTTGCGTGGGACGCGGCGAAAATGGATATTCTGCTGATGCTCGCGGATCTCCATCAGGCGACCGGACATTGCGGCTCCACCGATTTCCTGGTGGCGCCGGACGGTGCCTTGCGGCGTTCGAAAGGCGATCCGGCGGGACTGATCTATGCCGGCGCCGCGATCATCCATCCGCGCCTGTTCAAGGACGTGGCCGCCGAACCACATTCCCTCAACGCCTATTTCGACAAGGCGATTGCCGCCGGCCGCCTGTTCGGCATGCCAATGCATGGCCACTGGATAACGGTTGGCACGCCCGATGCCATCCCGCTCGCCGAAGCGGCGGTCGCCGGCGCGCTCATCGGATCGCAATGAGCGGCTCAAGCCGCGTTTTCTCCATTCCCTCCGGAGCGCCGTTTCTGCCGACGCTGGCCGAGGCGCTGCTTGCCGGGCGCCTGGTTCCAGGGTTTCGTTTCGACGGCGACCCGCTCGCTCTGGCCGACGTCACCATCTACGTGCCGACGCGCCGCGCCGCGCGCGCCTTGCGCGGCGTTTTCGTCGACAGCCTGAAAGCGCGTGGCGGGGGCGGTTCGGCGATCCTGCCGGTGATCCGTCCGCTCGGCGAATTCGACGAGGACGAGGTCCTGTTCGAGGCCGATCCATCGGCGGCCATCGATCTCGCGCCACCGATTAGCGCCACCGAAAGGCTGTTGCTGCTGACCCCGCTGGTGCGGGCGTGGAAACGGCGGTTGCCCGCCCATGTCGCCGCCCTCTTCGCCGAGGAGATCGTCGTGCCTGCCTCCACCGCCGATGCGATCTGGCTGGCCCGCGATCTGGCCGGACTGATGGACGAGATCGAGACCGAAGGCACCGACTGGGCCAAACTCGCGGGCCTGGTGAGCGGCAACCTTGCCGGATGGTGGCAGGTCACGCTTGAATTCCTCGGCATCGTCACCGATGCCTGGCCGAAATTCCTCGAAGAGCGCGACCGCTCCAACCCGGCCGCGCATCGCAGCGCCCTGATCCGTGCCGAGGCGGCGCGGCTGCGGCGCAATCCGCCCGCCGGGCCGGTCATAGCAGCGGGTTCCACCGGCTCCATACCCGCCACGGCGGAACTGCTTGCGACCATCGCCAGCCTGTCCGGAGGCGCCATCGTGCTGCCAGGGCTCGACCAGATGCTCGACGAAGCCTCCTTCCAGGCGCTCGTCGCGCCCGGCGCGCCTCCAGCCGTGCTTGGCCATCCGCAATACGGCCTGGCAAAGCTGATCGGCAAGATCGGCGTGCTGCGCGGCGACGTCGAGGAAATCGGCGCCGCCGAGCCGAAGCTCGCGCTCCGTGCGGCCGTTGTCGGCGAGGCGCTGCGGCCGGCCGAGACCACCGAATTGTGGGCGGAAACACGAAACGGGTTTTCGGCGCCCGACATAACGGGCGCCTTCGCCGAGGTGGCGCTGCTCGAAGCGGCAAGCGAGCGCGACGAGGCCGTGGCGATCGCCGTCGCGCTCAAGCAGGCAGTGGAAGAACCCGGCCAAAGGGCCGCTCTCGTGACCGGCGACCGCGCCCTGGCACGCCGTGTCAGCGTCGAACTCAAGCGCTTCGGCGTCGTTGCGGACGATTCCGGCGGCACGCCGCTTTCCAACACGCCGGCGGCCAGCCTGCTCAGGCTGGCGCTCGAGGCGGTGTTCCGGCCGGGCGATCCCGTCGGCCTGTTGTCGCTGCTCAAGCATCCCTTGCTCGGCCTTGGCCTGGAACGCGCCGATGTGCGCCACGCGGCGGAACTGGTCGAACTGGTGGCGCTGCGCGGCGGCACCGGCCGCCCCGACATCGCTTCGCTGCCGGACCTTTTCGAGGCCCGCCTCACCGGGCTCGGCGGTGACAGCCGGCCGCCCTTCTGGTTTGCCCGCCTGACCGTGCGCTCCATCGAAAGCGCGCGGAATTTGCTTGAACGTCTCAAGCAAGCGCTGGCGCCGCTCTCGGCCTTTCGCGGCCAGGCGGAAGTCGGCCTTGCCGCGTTGGTCGAGGCCAGCGTCGTTGCGCTGGAGAATCTCGGCCGCGCCGCGGACGGCGGTCTTGGCGAACTCTACGCCGGCGATGCCGGCGAAAAGCTCGCCGAACTTTTGCGCGGGCTGGTCGCGGCTGCCGCGCCGCTGTCCTTCGCGGCAATCGAATGGCCTGACGTGATGGATGCGCTGATCGCGCCCGAGACCGTCAAGCCGGCGCAAGGCACCGACAGGAACATCGCCATCTGGGGCGCGCTGGAAGCCCGGCTCCAGCATGTCGACACACTGGTCATCGGCGGCCTCAACGAAGGGGTCTGGCCGCGCAAGCCGGAGAGCGACCGCTTCATGTCCCGGCTGATGAAGACCGGCATCGACCTCGAACCGCCGGAGCGGCGCATCGGTCTTGCCGCGCATGATTTCCAGATGGCCATGGGCGCGAGACACGTGGTGCTGGCGCGTTCCGCGCGGGCCGGGGATGCGCCCGCGGTGCCGTCGCGCTGGTTGCAGCGGCTCACCACCTTCATCGGCAACGAGCACGCAGCGGCACTGCGCCGGCGCGGCGACGAGCTGCTCGCCTGGGCGCGCGCGCTCGACACGGGACCGAAGCGGGACTTCGCGCCACGGCCGCAGCCGAAACCGCCATTGCCGGTACGCCCGGGCCATTTCTCGGTCACCGAGATCGAGACGCTGCGCCGCGATCCTTACGCCATCTATGCAAGACGGATTCTCGGCCTGCTGCCGCTCGATCCGCTGATCCGCGATCCCGGCGCGGCCGAACGCGGCACGCTGTTTCACGCCATCCTGCATCTCTTCTCGTCGGAGGTGGCCGACCCGCGCGCGCCGGACGCGCTGGCCGGGCTCATCGCCGCCGGCCGCGCCTGCTTTGCCGAGGCGGCGCTTCCAGCCGATGTCGAGGCCGTGTGGTGGCCGCGTTTCGAAAAGCTCGCCGCCAACATCATCGAATGGGAGCGCACGCGCGCCGATGCGGTGGTCCAGCGGCATGCCGAGGAGCGCGCCGGCAAAACCGTGGTCGGCCAATCCGGTGTGACGCTGTCCGGCTACGCCGACCGCGTCGATCTGCTGGCGGGCGGTATGGCCGACATTCTGGACTACAAGACCGGCTCCTCGCCCTCCAAGGCGCAGGCGCATACGCTGCTGGCGCCTCAGCTGGCGCTGGAGGGCGCGCTGCTGCGGCGTGGCGCGTTCAAGGATCTGGGCGCGCGCGAACCGTCGCAACTGGCCTTCATCAGGCTGAAGCCGAATGGCGAGGTGTTCGAGGAGTCCATACTCGAACACAACCGCCAGCCGCGCACGGCAACCGATCTCGCCGAAGAGGCCTGGGCGCGGCTGGAAAAGCTGCTGATCCACTATGCCGACCCGGCGACCGGCTACCTGTCGCGCGCGCTGCCGTTTCGTGAAGGCGAAACCGATGGCGCCTACGACCATCTCGCCCGCGTGCTCGAATGGTCCGCCGGCGGAGACGCCGGGGACGAGGGAGGGGAGGTATGAAGAAAGCCTACCCCATCCCCACTGACACAGCGACCAGCCAGGCCCGCGCCGCCGATCCCGGCAATTCCGCCTGGGTGTCGGCCAATGCAGGATCCGGCAAGACCCATGTACTGGCTCAGCGTGTCATCCGGCTGCTGCTCAACGGCACCGATCCGTCGAAGATATTGTGCCTGACCTATACCCGCGCCGCCGCCGCCAACATGTCGAACCGGGTGTTTTCGACGCTGTCGGAGTGGACGACGCTTGGCGACGCCGAGCTGGCTTCCAAGGTCGAGGCGCTGGAGGGTCGCCGGCCCGATCGCGACACCATGCGCAGAGCCCGCCGCCTATTCGCGGAGGCACTGGAGACGCCTGGCGGGCTGAAGATCCAGACGATCCACGCTTTCTGCGAATCCGTGCTGCACCAATTCCCACTGGAAGCCAACATTCCCGCCCATTTCGAAATGCTCGACAGCCAGATGGAGGCCTCGCTTTTTGCCGCCGCGCGCCGCGAGATGATTTCCGCCGCGGGCGACAGGAATTTAGCCGAGGCCTTCGCCACTGTGCTGGAACGTGGGGGCGAGGCCGGTCTCGACGCCCTCCTCGGCGAGATCGTGCGCAAGCGCGACGGGTTGCGCGATTTCCTCGATGCTGTCGGGCGCGACGGCTTCCAGCCCTTGTTCGATGAATTCCATTTCAACTCCGGCCAAACCGCCGAGGGCATAGCGGCGTCGATATGGCCGCTGCCCGGCTTCCTGCCGGACTTTTTTGCCGGCTTTGTCCAGGCAGCCGAAGCGACCGACGCCAGATCGGTGCTGAACAACATCTTGCCCTATGCGTGTCAGGCTTTCGCCGAGGTCGATCCCGTTCGCCGGCTGCAACTCTTGGCAAGAGCCTTCCTCAAGACCGATGGCGATCCCTATGATCCGGCGAAGGCCTTCAAGAAGGCGCTGGCCGACCGGCTGCCGTATCTCGCCGAGCGCTATCTGTCGGCGGCTAGCGCCATCATCGAGACCGTCGACCGGCTGGCGCTGTTCCGGATGCTGGAGGGTACACGCGCGGCCCTGACCATCGCCGACTGGCTGATCGCACGCTACGAAGTATTGAAACGCGGCCGCGGCTTTCTCGACTTCAACGATTTGATCACCCGCACGGTGAACCTTTTGGCGCGGCCCGATGCCGGCCCATGGGTGCAATACAAGCTCGACCAAGGCATCGACCACATCCTGCTCGACGAGGCTCAGGACACCAGCCCGGATCAATGGGAGGTGGTGAAGCGGCTGGCGGAAGAATTCTTTGCCGGCTTCGGTGCACGCGACCGGGTGCACCGCACGGTCTTTGCCGTCGGCGACGAGAAGCAGTCAATCTATTCGTTCCAAGGTGCCGCGCCGGACTCCTTCGCCGACAGCCGGATGCTGTTCGCCGGACGGGTCCGCGATGCCGAGGCATCCTTCGCCGACCTCAAGCTGACCTGGTCGTTCCGCTCGACCGACGATGTCCTTGCCGCCGTCGACCGCGTCTTTGCCGATCCGATCGTTCGGCGCGGCATCAGCCACGACCCCGATCCGCTGAACCACAAGGCGATCCGCACCGATGCGCCTGGATATGTAGAGGTGTGGCCGTCAATCGGCGCCGAGGCCGTCGACGAGCCCGACGACTGGTCACAGGCGATCGACCATGCCCATGCGCCGGCGGTGCGCGTCGCCGAGAATGTCGCGGCCACCATTGCCGGGTGGATCGGCAAGGGCGAAATCATCGAGGGCCGTGGCAAGCGGCTCAAGCCAGGCGACGTGCTGGTGCTGGTGCGCAAGCGCGACAGCTTCGTTCATGCGCTGACCCGGGCGCTCAAGCGTCGCGACATTCCGGTCGCCGGCGCCGACCGGCTGAGCCTGCCAGGCCATATAGCGGTCAAGGACCTGATCGCGCTCGGCCATCTACTGATCCAGCCGCAGGACGACCTGTCGCTCGCCGCCGTCCTGCGCAGCCCGATCTTCGACCTACAGGAGGAGGCGCTGTTCGCGCTCGCCGCGCAAAGGCCGCCCGGCCTGTCGCTGGCGGCATCGCTGCGCCAGCGTGCCGGCGAAAGCGAAGCGCTCGCGGCGATCGTCGCACAGCTCGACGCCTGGGCTGATGAGGCCGCTTTCAAGCCGGTGTTCGAATTCTATGCCGCCCTGCTGGCACGCGATGGCGTGCGCCGCAGGATGATTGCGCGGCTGGGGCCGGAGGCCGGCGATATTCTCGACGAGTTCCTGAGCTTCTGCCTTGCCGAGGAGCGGACCGGCCTGCCCGGGCTGGAAGCCTTCCTGTCGACGCTGGAAAACGCCGGCCCCGAGATCAAGCGAGAGATGGACCAGACCCGTGACGAGGTGCGCGTCATGACCGTGCACGCGGCCAAGGGCCTGGAGGCGCCGGTGGTGTTCCTGGTCGACGGCGGGTCGGCCCCGTTCAGCGACCAGCATTTGCCGCGCCTGATGCCTTTCGACGGCACGGGCCGGCATTGGGACGGCAAGGGCTATCTCTGGCGCTCGGCCAGCGACGTCGCCAACGGCTTCTCTAAAACGGCGGCCGCTCGCGCCCGCGAACTCGCCGACGACGAATACCGCCGGCTGCTCTATGTCGGCATGACGCGCGCCGAGGACCGGCTTGTTGTCTGCGGTTATCACGGCAAGCGGGCGCCGAACATCGGCACTTGGCATTCGATCGTCAGCCGCGCGCTGACCGGCGCGCCCGAAAGCGAACAGCGCCCGCATCCGGCCGGCGGCGAGCCTGTCTACCGGTTCCACGTCACCAAACTGCCTCCCGTTGCGCCAAGTCCGGGCGAGCAGGCGCGGCGGGCCGATGCGTTCGGTCCCTTGCCGACAACCCTGTTCCGGCCGTTGCCGCCTTTCGAGGACCTGCCGCGTCCGTTGTCGCCGTCGGGCGCTTCGGCGCTGATCGAGGAAGGCAAGGAAGCGGTTGTCGACAAGGCCTCGCCGGTGCTGGACGCCGATGCCGAACCGGGTTTTGCCGTGCTGCGCGGGCTCGCTTTGCACAGGTTGCTGCAGATGCTGCCTGGCATGGCCGAGAACGAGCGCCAAAGCGCGGCGGAGCGTTACCTCTCGCGAACGGGTGCGGGGTGGCCGCAAGCCGAGCGTGAAAAAGCCCTGGCATCGGTCATGGCCATCCTTGCCGACCCCGGCCTCGGTCAACTGTTCGCGCCGTCGTCGCGTGCCGAGGTCGCGATCATGGGCGGCCTGGAGGTCAAGGGCAAAGTCCGCTCCATCTCCGGCAAGATCGACCGGCTGGCGGTGACACCGGATACGGTCTCGATCGTCGACTACAAGACCAACCGGCCCGCACCCGCCTCACTGGCCGAAGTCCCGCCGGCCTATCTGCTTCAGCTCGCGCTCTATCGCGCCCTGCTCAAGCCGCTTTATCCCGGGCGGGAAATCAAGGCGGCCTTGCTGTTCACCGAAGCGCCAAGGCTGATCGAGCTGCCGCCCCGGGCCATGGACGACGCCCTTGCCCGACTCACGGGAGCGTGACACAAGAACTGCTTGAAGAAGGGCGCGGCAGCCACCACATTTGGTGGGACGAAAATTTTCGAAAGGATTTCCGCATGACCACCGTCAAGGTCGACAAGAATAATTTCCAGGCCGATGTGCTTAATGCCCAGGTACCGGTCGTGGTTGATTTCTGGGCGGAATGGTGCGGCCCCTGCAAGATGATCGCGCCGGCGCTTGAGGATATCGCCACTGAACTCGGCGCGAAGGTCAAGATCGCCAAGCTGAACATCGACGAGAATCCGGAACTTGCCGCCCAGTACGGCGTGCGCTCGATTCCGACCCTGATGATCTTCAAGGGCGGCGAAATGGCCGACATGAAAGTGGGCGCAGCGCCCAAGACCGCGCTGTCGCACTGGATCAACGGCAGCCTTTGAGCGCCTGAACTTGTAAATACAAAAAGCCCGGCCGTCGCGCCGGGCTTTTTGTTGGCGTCATCGCTTCGGACGCTCTGGCCCTCACGTCGGGACACTCCATGTCTTCTCTTGGCAGCAGGAACAGGGAGCGAGAAAATGACCGGGTCCGCCAAGGCAACCGTCTTCATCGACAATGAGCGTGTCATCGTCACCGAGTACCGCTTCCAGCCGGGCGACAACACCGGCTGGCACCGCCATGGCCACGACTATGTCGTGGTGCCGCTGATGGACGGCAAGGTGAAGCTGGTGACCAAGGACGGCGAATCCTTCGCCGAGATGAAGAAAGGCGCACCCTATTTCCGCAAGGAGGGCGTCGAACATGATGTCATCAGCGCCAATGACGGCGAGTACGCTTTTATCGAAATCGAGCTGAAATAGCTGCAGATGATGGCATGCCATCGTCTGCCATCTTGATGGCAGGCCCCGATCGGCATATATGTCCATTTTCGAACGGGAGTTTGAAATGGCCGAACCACAGCTCTCAGTCCGCAGCGCAAAAGCGCGCGACCTGGCTCATAGGCTTGCTCGCCGGGAAAATCGCTCGATCGCCGATGTGGTCGAACGTGCGCTTGAATCCTACGAGATTCGTGAAGCGGGCCGCGAACCGGCATCCACCTTCTATGCCCGGCTTGCATCAACCGGCACCGACATCGATCTGGAGAGGATTATCCGCGAAGGTCGCCAGGTCCATCCAGGGCCTGAACTTTGATTTTTGTCGATACCAATGTGATTTCGGAGACCCTTAGGAAGGCGCCGGATGCGGCCGTCCTGGCGTGGCTTGTCCGCAATGATGCCGAATTGGCCCTTCCCACAGTGGCGATTGCAGAAATTGCCTTCGGCATTCAAAAGATAAGACCTGATGAACGTGCCGATCGGCTGGAGCAGGGCCTTTCACAATGGCGCCGTCGATTTGCCGACCGGATTTTTGGACTGACGGAAGAGGCTGCCTTGGCTTACGGCGACATCATGGGGGCGGCGGCGCGCCAAGGCCGTGGAATGTCAGCGCCCGATGGCATGATCGCAGCGATAGCGCGCGTGAACGGAGGCCGGCTGGCGACGCGCAATCTTAACGACTTCAGCGCCACAAGCCTTGACCTGATCTCGCCGTGGGATTTCTGAAACGGGTGAGATCCTACTGGGCCGCATTTCCCCTATCGCCACCGCAAGCCACCTAAAACGTAATTGTCGTGCCTCAGGTCGGCGGCGTGCCGTTTTCCGCCAATACCGCGCCGGCCAGGTAAAGCGAACCCCCGATCAGGATGCGCGGCGGTGGGCCGTCCCAGGTGTCGCGCAGCAGCATCAGCGCGCTGGCGACGGAACTGACCGGCTCGGCCGTCAACCCGGCCTCGGTGGCGCGGATGGCCAGTTCGTCGTTCGGCACGCCGGCGTCGCTCATACTCACCGGCACGGTGTAGACATGGCGGGCAAGGCCCTTGAAGGCGCGGAAATAGCCGCTCTGGTCCTTGGTGTTGATCATGCCCGAGATGAGGAAGAGCGGACGCGGGTTCTTTTCCTCCTGCTCGGCCAGCGCTTCGGCGACGACCACGCCGGCGCCCGGATTGTGGCCGCCGTCGAGCCAGATGTCGGCGCCCTTCGGCGCCAGTTCCGCCAGCCGGCCCTGCATCAGCTTCTGCATGCGGCCGGGCCAGGCGACGTTTGTCATCGCCTTCTCGGCGGCGCGGTGGCTGATCTCGAAGCCGGCCGCCTTGACCGCCGCGATCGCAGCCGCCGCATTGGCGAACTGGTGGCGACCGGGCAGGCGCGGCGGCGGCAGGTCCATCAGGCCGTCATCGTCCTGGTAGACCATGCGGCCGTTTTCCTCGAAAGCGAGAAAATCCTGGCCGTAGACGAGGGTCGGGCAGTCGAGCCGCTCGGCGGTGTCGATCAGCACCTGCAGCGCCGTTTCGCTTTCCTGCGCGCCGATGACCACCGGGCAGCCGCGTTTCATGATGCCGGCCTTTTCGGCGGCGATCAGTTCGACACGGTCGCCCAGATACGCCTCGTGGTCCATCGACACCGGCATGATCACCGACACGGCTGGCCGCGCGATGACATTGGTGGCGTCGAAACGGCCGCCGAGACCGACCTCGATGATGGCGGCATCGGCCGGATGCTCCGAAAACAGGATGAAGGTAACGGCGGTGAGGATTTCGAAGACGGTGATCTTCTGGCCTGCATTGGCCTCGGCGACGCGGGCGATGGTCTCGGCGAAGATGTCATCGTCCACCAGCCTGCCGCCGCTCTCGGCGGCCAGCCTGTAGCGCTCGTGCCAGCTGACCAGATGCGGCGAGGTGTGGACATGGACCAGCCGACCGGAGGCTTCCAGCAGCGCCCGCGAGAAGGCGGCGCAGGAGCCCTTGCCATTGGTGCCGGCGATGTGGATGACCGGCGGCAGCAGGTCCTGCGGATTGCCCAGCCGCTTCAGCAGCCGTGTGATCCGGTCGAGCGAAAGGTCGAAGCCTTTCGGGTGAAGCGCCATCAGGGCTGCGATTTCGCGGTCGGCGGCAAGCGTCGTCATGGCACAATCCCGGCGCATGGCCCGAGAAGCAGAATCATCCCGAAACGGCCATGGCAATCAGAAGGCTACAGCGCGCCATGGAGGCGGCGCAATCGCAGTTCGCGGCAGTTGGTGTCGCGTCCTCAGGCCTCGTGTCGCATCAGGCCTGGGGCCTGGCGTCGGCGGCAACCACGGCGGGAGGCAGGATTTCCGGCTCCAGCGGCTTTTGCTCTTCCGGCATCTTGAGCAGCATCTTCAAGAGGCGCGCGATGGTCTGGCGTAGCTCCAGCCGCGACACCACCATGTCGACCATGCCGTGCTCCATCAGATATTCGGAGCGCTGGAAGCCGTCCGGCAATTTCTCGCGAATGGTCTGCTCGATGACACGCGGCCCGGCAAAACCGATCAGCGCGCCGGGTTCGGCAATGTGCACGTCGCCCAGCATGGCGTAGGAGGCGGTGACGCCGCCAGTGGTCGGGTTGGTCAGCACAACGATATAGGGCAGGCCGGCCTCTTTCAGACGGTCGACACCGACCGTGGTGCGCGGCAATTGCATGAGGGACAAAATGCCTTCCTGCATGCGGGCGCCGCCGGAAGCGGCGAACAGGATTAGCGGCCGCTTGCGCTGCAAGGCGACCTCGAAGCCATGTACGATGGCATCACCCGCGGCCATGCCGAGCGAGCCGCCCATGAAGGCGAAATCCTGCACCGTCACCACCACGGGCAGGCCCTCGACGGTCCCAAGCGCATTGATGATGGCGTCTTCCAGGCCGGTCTTGGCCTTGGCGTCCTTAAGCCGGTCGACATAGCGTTTCTCGTCACGGAACTTCAGCGGATCCAGCACGACCTTGGGATTGTCGAGCTGTTCGTATTTGCCGTCGTCGAGGAAGAATTTCAGCCGCTCCTTGGCCGAGATCTTCATGTGATGGCCGGATGACGGGATGACGAACTGGTTGGATTCCAGATCCTTGTGGAACACCATTTCGCCCGTCTCGGGATCCTTGATCCAGAGATTCTCGGGCATGTCGGTGCGCCGGCCGAGCATCGAATTGATCTTCGGGCGAACGTAATTGGTGATCCAGTTCATCGCTTCGGCTCCTGTCCTGACGAAGAGTGGGAAGAAATAAGAAAACTATTCGGCGGCAGCAAGGCGGGCCGAGCGGACGCCTTGCGCGAGGCCGCTGACCAGCGTGGCGACGGCTTCGGCCGGATCGGCGGTCTTCTCGCCCTTCGGGCCCAGCACATTGGCAACCGCATTGACGATCGCCGTGCCGACGACCACGCCGTCGGCGTTGGCGCCGATGACGCGCGCCTGTTCGGCGGTCTTGACGCCGAAACCGACGCAGACCGGCAGGTCGGTGTGACCCTTGATGCGCTTGACGGCCGACGCCACCTTGCCGGTGTCGGCGAGTGCCGCACCGGTAATGCCGGTCATAGAGACGTAATAGACGAAGCCCGATGTGTTCTGCAGCACCTTGGGCAGGCGCTTGTCGTCGGTGGTCGGCGTCGCCAGCCGGATGAAGTTGATGCCGGCCTTCAGCGCCGGAATGCAGAGCTCCTCATCCATCTCCGGCGGCAGGTCGACGACGATCAGCCCATCAATGCCGCTCGCCTTGGCGTCGACGAGGAAGCGGTCGACGCCGTAGATATAGATCGGATTGTAATAGCCCATCAGCACGATCGGCGTCTCGTCATCGCCGGCGCGGAAGTCGGACGCCAATTTCAGCGTCTTCACCAGCGTCTGGCCGCCCTTGAGCGCCCTGAGGCCCGCGGCCTGGATCGCCGGGCCGTCGGCCATCGGATCGGAGAACGGCATGCCCATCTCGATCACGTCGGCGCCCGCCCTGGGCAGCGCCTTCATGATCGACAAAGAGGTTTCATAGTCGGGGTCGCCACCCATGAAATAGGTGACGAGCGCCGGACGGCCTTCGACTTTAAGCTTCGCCATGCGGCGGTCGATGCGGGTGGTCATGTCAGGCCCTTTGGACGAATTTTGCTCATAATCAACTCCCAAATCGAAACGATCCAAAGGGCCTAGATCTCCATGCCCAGCATCGAGGCCACCGTGTGCACGTCCTTGTCGCCACGGCCGGACAGGTTGACGATGACGATCTGGTCCTTGTCCATGGCTGGCACGATCTTGACCGCATGCGCGATGGCGTGCGCGGATTCCAGCGCCGGGATGATGCCTTCGACGCGCGTCGTCAGCTTGAAGGCCTCCAGCGCCTCGTCGTCGAGAACAGGCACATATTCGACGCGGCCGGAATCGCGCAGCCAGGAATGTTCCGGGCCGACGCCGGGATAGTCGAGGCCGGCCGAGATCGAATGGCCGTCCATGATCTGGCCGTCGGCATTCTGCAGGAGATAGGTGCGGTTGCCGTGCAGTACGCCGGGAGAGCCGGCATTCATGGAAGCGCAATGCTCGATGCCGTCGAGGCCGCGCCCGCCGGCTTCGATGCCGATGATGCGCACATCCTTGTCGTCGAGGAAGGGATGGAAGAGGCCGATGGCGTTGGAACCGCCGCCGACGGCAGCGATGATGGTGTCGGGCAACCGGCCCTCCTGTTCGAGGATCTGCGCGCGTGCCTCGGTGCCGATCACCGACTGGAAGTCGCGCACCAGTTCGGGATAGGGATGCGGGCCGGCGGCGGTGCCGATCAGGTAATAGGTGTCCTCGACATTGGTCACCCAGTCGCGAAGGGCCTCGTTCATGGCGTCCTTCAGCGTGCCGTGGCCCGCGGTCACCGGCCGCACTTCGGCGCCAAGCAGCTTCATGCGGAAGACGTTGGGGCTTTGGCGGGCGACATCGGTCGCGCCCATATAGACGACGCAGGGATAGCCGAAGCGGGCGGCGACCGTGGCGGACGCCACGCCATGCTGGCCGGCGCCGGTCTCGGCGATGATGCGCTTCTTGCCCATGCGCTTGGCGAGCAGGATCTGGCCGAGGCAATTGTTGATCTTGTGCGAACCGGTGTGGTTCAGATCCTCGCGCTTGAAATAGACTTTCGCGCCACCAAGATGCCTGGTCAGGCCTTCGGCGAAATACAGTTTTGACGGTCGACCGGCATAGTGGGTCGACAGATCGGTCAGCTCAGCCCTGAAATCCGGATCGTTCTTGACCTCGTTCCAGTTCTTCTCCAGGTCGAGGATCAGCGGCATCAGCGTTTCGGCAACGAAACGACCACCGAAAATGCCAAACATGCCCTGTTCGTCGGGCCCGGTGCGGAAGGAATTGGGTGTCGCCGGCTTGTTCATCGCCGATCGCTCCTTGATGTAGTGAGCATGTCCTTGTCGGAAAACCGGATTCCACTTTTCCGGGACATGCTCTGGTTTGAGCCTGTTCAGGCGGCGCGGTCGTCGCGCGCTGCCCGGACGGCCCGGAAAAACTGCTCGATCAGCGCCGGATCCTTGACGCCCGGCGCGCTTTCCACGCCAGAGGAAATGTCTATGGCGGGCGGATTGGCAAGCCGAAGGGCATCGCCGATGTTGGCGGCGTTGAGCCCACCGGAAAGCATGTAATCGACGCCGGCGTCAAGGCCGGCGAGGATGCGCCAGTCGAAGGCGACGCCGTTGCCGCCCGGCAGTTCGGAACCCTTTGGCGGCTTGGCATCGAACAGGAACCGGTCGGCGATGCCGATGAACGGCTTGATCCGATCGAGGTCGGCGACCTCGCTGAGCGGCAGCGCCTTCATCACCGGCAGGCCATAACGCGCTTTCAACTCGGTTACCCGGTCGGGCGTTTCCGAACCATGCAGCTGCAACATGTCGGGCTGCATTTTCTCGACGATCCCGTCCAGGAAGGCGTCACTGGAGTCGACCGTGACGGCGACCGCCAGGGCCTTGCCGCGCGCCGCTTCGCGCAGACGGCCAGCTTCGGCCGGTTCGACGTAGCGCGGGCTTTTGGCAAAGAAAATGAAGCCGACATGGCTGGCGCCGCCGGCAAGGGCCGCGGCCATTGCCTGGTCGGTCTTCAAGCCGCAGATCTTGATGTCGAGCGCCATGGCGCGGGAATTGACATGAAAAGCTGCAAGAGTCGAGAAAAAGCATGCTGTTTGCCGGCAAGGCCAAAGGCGCTACCTATGGATGGACAGCATGCAAGGCGGGAGCACAGCCATGGCCGACCAGACCGTTGCCGAACTGAAGCAGAAGATCGCACAGGCGCGCGAGGTGATCGCGCATCTCATGGACAAGGCCGCCTTCAACGGCGCCGAGGCGCATCGGGCGCTGGATTATTTCGGCGGCGATGAATTCGATGGCAATTTTTTGCCGTGGCCGCACCATGGCGATGAGGGGCTGCGGCCGGAGGAGTTGAATGCGGCGAATGACGATTGAACCACCTGACAGACGAGCGATAACTCTAAGGCGCAGGCTTATTGACCTTGAGGATCGGAGTGCGGCTGAATGGGCAAATCCCTAAAATTGAAATTTCCTGGCGCTCCAACCCCAGAGGACGAGGACAAGATCATTTACGCACTTGGGCGAATGACAATAGCTTGGAGTTCATCCGAACACTATCTGGCACTCTTAATTATGAGGCTAATGGGCCATGTCGATCTTTCAGATGCTGATAAAGTCCAGGCCGCTGCTAGCGGGCAACCGGTCAGCTTGATCGCAGATACAAACGCGATATTCTCGATATTTCTAGCCATCGACAGCACTCGCGGACGGCGGAAAATAGCTGAGAATATCGCCGATGCGAGATTTGATGAGCACCATATCTCAGAAGAGTGGTGGAGAAAAATCAAGGAAATTTTGAAGGCGCATGAAGCGATTGGAAAGCTGCGAAACAAGTATGCACATACGGCTTTGGCTCGCGACGACGATGGGCGATATATTCAGCTAAATAGAGATATTTTAGTTCAGTCCAAAAACCTGACTAAGAAACAAAATAATTTGGATATCAGAGCGAACAATAACAAATTAACCTCAGAAATGGTGGATGAGACCACTAAGAGAATTGGTCGTTGGATAGAGGAATTCCATGATCTTCTGAAACACCTGCCATCCAAGGCTACAATCGGCTGAAACCCCTCACTCGAACACGATGGCCTGCAACGCCCCGCCATTGCGCTTCAGCCAGTCCTTGCAGCGGTCGGTGTCGGGGCAGAGCTTTTCGCACAGTTTCCAGAATTTCGGGCCGTGGTTCATCTCCTTGAGATGGGCCACCTCATGCGCGACGAGGTAGTTGATGACCGGCTGCGGCGCCATCATGATGCGCCAGGAGAAGGAGAGATTGCCTTCGGAGGTGCAGGAGCCCCAGCGGCTCGATGTGTCCTTGAAACGGATCGCCTTGGCGCGCTTGCCGAGCGCCTCGGTGTGTTTGATGACCAGCTTCTCGATATCCTTCTTGGCCTCGCGCTTCAGGAAATCGGCGATGCGGCGCGGCAGATGGATGCGATCGCCATGCACGACCAGCAGCGGGCCGCGCTCGTCGCGCGATATGGTGACGGTGCCACGCTTTGACGGCTCGTGGACGATGCGGTGCGGCACGCCGCGCACCGGGATCTTGATGCCTGGTCTTACTTGTGGACGCGTCGGCACCTTGGCCAGGCGCTGCTCCAGCCAGTCCTGGTGGCGGTCGAGGAACCTGTCCACCTCGCCGCGGCGAAGGCCCGGCGGCACGGTGATGCGCAGGCCCTGGCCGCCGGAATCGATGCGCAGCGTCAGGCGCTTTGCCCTGGCGCTCTCGACGATCTTGAGCGGCAGCGTGCGGCCGGCGACGCAATATTCCCGCTCCACGACAGGCGTGGGCTTGGGCTTCGTCAGATTGCGGAAGAACCCGATGGTCATGGCGGGACGATACGCGATTCGAGGAAAACGAATAGAACAAAAAAGAAACGGCGCCGCTCGCGCGACGCCGTCATCATACCTTGGCCCTGTCGCTGGGCTTCAGTCGTCGAGCAGGTTCGAGCCTTTGCCGCGCTTGGTGGGGGCCGTTCCGGTGTCCGGATCGGTCTTGGCCGGAGCCGTCGACTTGTTGCGGTTGGCCATGAAGCGGTCGAACTCGTCCTGGTCCTTGGCGCGGCGCAATTCACGAGCATACTCGTCGAACTGCGTCAGCATCTCGTCGAGTTTGCGGCGCTCTTCGTTCAGACGCTCAAGCTCCTTTTCGCGCCAGTCGTCGAAAGCGACGTTGCCGGTGCGGGCGGAACCGTTGCCCCAGCGCGCGGCCTTGTCGGAACCACGGCGGCAGCCGGCGAAGATGCCGTCGGTCGCGCGATTGACGTCACGCTTGAAGCCCTCGAGCCGGTCGCCCCAGATGATGTAGGCAAGCATGGCGAAGCCGAGCGGCCAGAACACCATGAAACCGATCACCATCAACGCGATGGTCGCCGGCGTCCAGGCCGGGCGGATCAATGCAGATGTGTTCATTTTCTCCCATTCCTTCGGTTGGAGACAGCCAGAACCGGCTGCGTGGAATCGAAATGGGAAGGCGAAAACGGCGATTCAAGGCAATGCCGGGCAAAACCGGACAAGGTTCTGAAATGATTATCGCTTTTTGAGCATATCGAGGAACAGCACGACCAGGCCGGCGACCAGGCCCCAAAATGCAGCTCCGACACCGAACAGCGTCAGCCCGGAGGCGGTGACGACAAAGGTCACGGTGGCTGGCATGCGTTCGCCTTCGTCCTTCAGCGCGATGGACAGTGCGTTGGCGAGTGAGGCCATCAGCGCAAGACCCGCCACCAGCACGATCAGGCTCTGCGGCAGGACGGCGAAGATCGCCACCAGCGAAGCGCCGAAAATCGCGAAGATGAGATAGGCAAGCGCATAGAACGGGCCGGTCTTCCAGCGCTCGGCCGGATCGGGATGGACGTCCGGTCCGGTGCAGATCGCCGCCGAGATCGCCGCCAGATTGGTTGTCCCGGCCCCGAATGGCGCCGACAGAAGCGAAAACAGGCCGGTCACGCCGATCAGCGGCCCGGGTTCAGGGTGGTAGCCGGCCGCCCGCAGCACGGCCAGCCCCGACAGGTTCTGCGAGGCCATGGTGACGAGATAGAGCGGCAGCGCCAGGCCGATGATCGCCTTGGCGGTGAAATGGGGGGCAATGAACGTCAGCGTCGACAATTCGGGCGCGGGCAAGCCGCCGACGCGGCCGGTCAGGAAGGCGGCAAGACCACCGCCAACCAGCACCGCCAGCACCGACAGCGCCGGATTGAACAGCCGGATGACAAAGAACGCCGCGATCAGCGGCAGGATGAGCCATGGGTCCGCCGGGATCGCCTTCATGGCATTGATGGCGAAGGTGACGACGATGCCGGCCAGCATGCCGGAAGCGACCGAGGCCGGTATTCTCGATATCAGGCGGGTCAGCGGCCCAAACAGGCCGGTGGCGACCAAAAGGACGCCGGTGACGATATAGGCGCCGACGGCCTCGCCGATCGTGAAGCCGCTCGATGCGGCGACCAGCGCCAGACCCGGCGTCGACCAGGCGGTGATGACAGGCATTTTCGTGCGCCATGACAGCCACAGGCACTCGACCGTCATGGCCAGGCAGATCGCCGTCACGCCGCTCGCCGTCTCGACCTGCGTCGCGCCGACCGCCCTGGCGGCGGCAATGACGATGGCAAGCGTGCCGCCAAAGCCGACGATGGCCGCGACGAAAGCCGAGATCGGGATGGAAAGGCGCATCGTCACTCGCCTCGCTTGGCCATGTCGCCGACCGCCCGCACCAGCATGTCGAGGTCTTGCGGGCGCGACAGGCGATGATCCCCGTCAGGGATCAGCGACAGCGTGACATCGTCGGCCGGCAGCAGGGCGGCGAGCTTCAGAGCGTGGCTCGACGGCACATCGGCATCGGCCAGTCCCTGCAAGATGTGAACCGGGCAATGCGTGTCGATCGGCCCGGTCATCACCCGGTTTTCGCGTCCGTCCTCGATCAGGGCGCGTGTGTAGATGTAGGGCTCGGCGGAATAGTCCGATGGCTCCGCGAAGAACCCCTTTTCGGCGAGGTCGCGCTTCTGCGCCTCGGTCAGCACCGGCTCGATCAGGTCGCTGGTGAAATCTGGCGCCGGCGCCAGCAACACCAGGCCGACGACGCTTGCGTCGCCCGTCTTGCGCAATTCCCGCACCATGCGCAGTGCGATCCAGGCCCCCATGGAGGAGCCGACCAGGATCTGGCTGCCCTTGGCGAAATGCCGGAAGACAGCAAGGCTTTGCGATAACCATGTCGAAATCGTGCCATCGGCAAAGACGCCGCCGGATTCGCCATGGCCGGAATAGTCATGCCGCAGGAAGGCGCGGTCTTCCCGTGCCGCCCAGTCCGCCAGCGTCTGCGCCTTCGTGCCCAGCATGTCCGACTTGTAGCCGCCGAGCCAGACGATGCCGGGTGCGGCGCCGGCCGCATGGCGCACCGCGATGCGTGATCCATCGACGTCCAGAAAGGTTGGAGCCAGAAGGGGTGGGGGCGTGGCGGTCATGGCTTTTTCCTCGGGCCCGTCTTTTGGCACGCGGCCCTTGTGACACAGCCGATAGCGTGGCGAAAAGTGCTCGCGCTGTTTCTTTGTTTGGTGCAGGCCCGCGATCAGGGTGATTTTCTGTCAATGCTATGCTATTGACTCCGCCCGCGCGCTCACCACATTGGCGCGTCCACGCATCAAGACTGACAAATCCTGAACGAAACGGCCAAGGAGACCACGACCATTCGCAGACCTTTCAAAGCAGCGGCGCCGACCAAGGATGGGCCGCGCTCCAACCGTGACATCCGGGTTCCCCGGGTCCAGCTTATCGACGCCGAAGGCCAGAACCGCGGCGATGTTTCCATCAACGACGCATTGCTGCTCGCCGAAGAGGCCGGGCTCGATCTCGTCGAAATATCGCCCAACGCAGTGCCGCCCGTCGTAAAAATCCTCGATCTTGGCAAGTTGAAATACGCCAACCAGAAGAAGGCGGCCGAGGCGCGCAAGAACCAGAAGGTCATCGAGATCAAGGAGATCAAGATGCGCCCGAACATCGACAGCCATGACTACGAGACCAAGATGAAGGCGGTGCGCCGCTTCTTCGAGGAAGGCGACAAGGTCAAGCTGACGCTGCGCTTCCGCGGCCGCGAGATGGCGCATATGGAACTCGGCATGCAGCTCCTGAACAAGGTGCGCGAGGAAGTGGCGACCATTGCCAAGGTGGAAGCCGAGCCGAAGCTCGAAGGTCGCCAGATGATGATGGTGCTGGCGCCGCGCTAGGCCTGCGTTGTTTGACGTGCCTGACATCACGGCACGGTCACGAAAAGGTTAGGCGGGCAACCGCGCTCTAAATCCGCCTGAATCGTGCTACAGGGCGTCCCGGCGATCGGCGGGACGCCCTGTTCTTAGCTCAAAGCCGTGATCGCCGGCAAAGCTCTTCGACGATCGGATTCCCGGCATGGCCAACGAGAAGGTTTCGGACGTCAAGGACGTCAAACACGGGCTGGGCAACTACCAGCAGATGCGCCGGCTGGTGCTTGCGGTGCTCGTGGTGGTGCTGTTTCTGGCGCTGCTGTTTGGCCAGTCGACCTTCCCGCCGGACACGCCGGTGCATGAAACGATCGAGATGTTCGGCGTGCTGTTGATTTTCCTCGGCATCGTCGGGCGCCTCTGGGCGACGCTCTATATAGGCGGGCGCAAGTCGTCCGAGGTGGTGACCGGCGGCCCCTACTCGATCACCCGCAATCCGCTCTACGTGTTCTCGACCGTGGCTGCCGCCGGTGTTGGCGCGCAGATCGGCTCGTTCTCCGGCATCATCCTTTTCGCCGTCCTGTGCGCCGGCGCCTTCCATATCGTCATCCTGCGCGAGGAGAAATTCCTCAAGGAAGCGCTCGGCGCACCCTATGCCGACTATCTGGCGCGCGTGCCGCGCTTCTTCCCCAAGCTCTCGCTCTACCAGGAAGGCGACACCGGCAGCTTCAAGCCGCGCCTGCTTTTGACCACGCTGCTCGACGGGCTGGTGTTCCTGATCGCGCTGCCGGCCTTCGAACTGATCGACGGCGCGCAACTGTCGGGCATGCTGCCGGTCTGGTTCACGCTGCCCTGATTGGGATTGCCCGTCGCGCATCGGCGCGACGGGGTGGGTGTTGCGCGCCGGCTCTGTTTGATCTATAGCACCGCCGTTCCAAGAAAACCGCCCGGCAGGGCATGCCGTGGCGGTTTCATTTGCTTTTCGGGCTTTGGTCGGCCCGAAGCGAACAAGAAGCGCGATCGTGCGCCAACAATACGGAGTAGCAAAATGCCCAAGATGAAGACCAAATCGGCCGCCAAGAAGCGGTTCAAGATCACAGGTACGGGTAAAGTCCTGTCGGCTGCGGCCGGCAAGCGTCACGGCATGATCAAGCGTTCCAACAAGTTCATTCGAAATGCCCGCGGCACGATGGTTCTGGCTGAACCGGATGGCAAGAAGGTCATCAAGAATTTTCTTCCGAACGGCCTTTAAGTTTTAAGGAGATCATGACATGGCACGCGTAAAAAGAGGCGTCACCTCGCACGCCAAGCACAAGAAGGTCCTGAAAGCCGCCAAGGGCTTCTACGGCCGCCGCAAGAACACCATCCGCATCGCCAAGCAGGCGGTGGAAAAGTCGCTGCAGTACGCTTACCGCGACCGCAAGAACCGCAAGCGCTCGTTCCGTGCGCTGTGGATCCAGCGCATCAACGCCGCGACCCACGAGCATGGCCTGACCTATGGCCGCTTCATCGACGGTTTGAACAAGGCCGGCATCGAAATCGATCGCAAGATCCTGTCCGACATGGCCATCCACGAGCCGCAGGCTTTCGCCGCCCTGGTCGCCAAGGCCAAGGTCGCGCTCGAATATCTGAAGAACACCACGCCGAATGCTTTTGAAAGCGCTGTCGCCTAAGACCAGCGCTTCCCAAGCATTCGCAATTCTGATTATGGGGAACCCGCGCTGGCACAGCTGGCGCGGGTTCTTTTATGCCTGATGTAACCAAAATGGTGACACCGAAACCAAAATGGTATCGGTCGCCGATCGAGAGAGTTTCGCCGTGAACGCCACCGCTGGAAATCTTGAAGCCCTGGAAGCTTCGTTGCTTGCTGACATCGCCTCGGCCGCCGACGAGCCGGCAATCGAGGCCGTGCGCATCGCCGCCTTCGGCAAGAAGGGCACCGTGTCCGAGATGCTGAAAACGCTTGGCGCCATGACCGCCGAGGAGCGGCAGGTGAAGGGCCCGGCGATCAATGGCCTGAAAAATCGCGTCACCGAGGCGCTGACTGGCCGCAAGGCTGAGCTCAAGGATGTGGCGATCGCCGCGCGGCTGGCGGCCGAAAAGGTCGACGTGACGCTGCCGGTGCGGCAGTCGCCGGCCGAGCGCGGCCGCATCCATCCGATCAGCCAGGTCATCGACGAGATCGCGGCGATCTTCGGCGATCTCGGCTTCGCCATCGCCGAAGGTCCCGATATCGAGACCGACTATTATAATTTCACCGCGCTGAATTTCCCGGAAGGTCATCCGGCGCGCGAGATGCACGACACCTTCTTCTTCCAGCCGGACGAGAAGGGCGAGCGCAAGCTGTTGCGCACCCACACCTCGCCGGTGCAGATCCGCACCATGGAGAAGCAGAAGCCGCCGATCCGCATCGTCATTCCGGGCAAGACGTACCGCCAGGATTCCGACGCCACCCACTCGCCGATGTTCCATCAGGTCGAGGGGCTGGTGATCGACAAGTCGGCCAACGTCGCCAACATGAAGTGGGTGCTGGAAGAGTTCTGCAAGGCCTTCTTCGAGGTGCCTTCGGTCAAGATGCGCTTCCGGCCGTCCTTCTTCCCGTTCACCGAGCCCAGCCTCGAGGTCGACATCCAGTGCGACCGCTCGCGGCCGGGCGAAGTGCGCTTCGGTGAAGGCTCCGACTGGATGGAAATCCTCGGCTGCGGCATGGTCCACCCGAACGTGCTGAGGGCCGGCGGGCTCGATCCCGACGAGTATCAAGGCTTTGCCTGGGGCATGGGCATCGACCGCATCGCCATGCTGAAATACGGCATGCCGGATTTGCGCGCCTTCTTCGACGCGGATGTGCGCTGGCTGTCGCATTACGGTTTCAGGCCGCTCGACATGCCGACCTTGTTCGGGGGCCTGAGCGCGTGACAGTCCCGACTACTCCCGCTGCCATCTATTACGGAACAGCCCAATGAAATTCACCCTCTCCTGGCTCAAGGACCATCTCGAGACCGACGCCACGCTCGCCGAGATCGTCGAGCGGCTCACCTCGATCGGCCTCGAGGTCGAGCATGTCGACGACAAGGCGGGCCTGAAGCCCTTCGTCATCGCCAAGGTGCTGACGGCGGTGCAGCATCCCGATGCCGACCGGCTGCGCGTGCTGACCGTCGACACCGGTGACGGCAAGCCGCCGGTGCAGGTCGTCTGCGGCGCACCCAATGCGCGGGCGGGCCTGATCGGCGCTTTCGCCGCGCCCGGCACCTACGTGCCCGGCATCGACGTGACGCTGACGGTCGGCAAGATCCGTGGCGTCGAAAGCCATGGCATGATGTGTTCCGAGCGCGAGCTGGAACTGTCGGACGAGCACAATGGCATCATCGACCTGCCAGCCGATGCGCCGGTCGGCACCAGCTTTGCCGCCTATGCCCATCTCGACGATCCGGTCATCGAGATCAATCTGACGCCGAACCGGCCCGATGCCACCAGCGTGTACGGCATCGCCAGGGACCTGGCGGCGAGCGGGCTTGGCCGCCTGGTCGGCGGCGCGATCATGCCGCATGTCGGCAGCGGCATGTGCCCGGTGAAGGTGACGATCGAGGCGCCGGAGCTTTGCCCCGGCTTCGCGCTCAGGCTGGTCAAGGGGGTGAAGAACGGCCCCTCGCCGAAATGGCTGCAGCAGCGGCTGATCGCCATTGGTCTCAGGCCGATCAGCGCGCTGGTCGACATCACCAATTATGTCACCTTCGATCGCGGCCGGCCGTTGCACGTCTTCGATGCCGCCAAGGTCGCCGGCAATCTGGTCGTGCGCCGCGCCAGGGATGGCGAGAAGGTTCAGGCGCTCGACGGGCGCGAATACACGCTGACGCCGGAGATGTGCGTCATCGCGGACGATAATGGCGTCGAATCCATTGCCGGCGTCATGGGCGGCGAACACTCGGGCTGCGACGAGAACACGACGGAGGTGCTGATCGAATCCGCCCTTTGGGATCCGATCACCACGGCCCGCACCGGCCGCAGCCTCGGCATCATCACCGATGCGCGCTACCGCTTCGAGCGCGGCGTCGATCCCGAATTCATGGTGCCTGGTATCGAACTGGCGACCAAGCTGGTGATCGACTTCTGCGGCGGCACGCCGACGGAAACCGAAGTGGCCGGCTATGCCGGACATCAGCCGAAGATCGTTACGCTGCCGCTGTCGGAAGTGAAGCGGCTGACCGGCATCGAAGTGCCTCGGGCGGAGAGCCTCGACATCCTGTCGCGGCTCGGCTTCCACGCGCAGGGATCGGGCGACGTCGTCGACGTCACCGTGCCTTCCTGGCGCCCCGATGTCGATGGCAAGGCCGACCTGGTCGAGGAAGTGATGCGCATCCATGGCGTCGACAACATCGCCCCGCAGCCGCTCGGCGCGCATGACGCGGTCAATGGCAAGATCCTGACGACGCTGCAGATCCGCACCCGTGCCGCCAAGCGTTCGCTTGCCGTGCGCGGCATGATGGAGGCCGTTACCTGGTCGTTCATTCCGGCCAGGCACGCCGAACTGTTCGGCGGCGGCCAGACGGCGCTGAAGCTCGCCAACCCGATCGCCGCCGACATGTCCGACATGCGGCCCTCGCTGCTGCCGGGGCTGATTTCGGCCGCGCAACGCAATGCCGACAAGGGCATTGGCGACGTGGCGCTGTTCGAGGTCTCGGGCACCTATGAGGGCGATGGCGCCGACCAGCAACGCCGCGTCGCCGCCGGTGTGCGCCGCGGTACGGCCAAGCTCGACGGCTCCGGCCGTAGCTGGGCCGGCAATTCCGGTCCGGTCGGCGTGTTCGACGCCAAGGCCGATGCCATCGCCGCGCTCGAAGCCTGTGGCGCGCCGGTCGACCGGCTGCAGATCGAGGCGGGCGGACCGGCCTGGTATCATCCCGGCCGTTCCGGCACCATCAAGCTCGGTCCGAAGACCGTGCTCGGCACGTTCGGTGAGTTCCATCCGAAGACGCTGGAAGGGCTCGACGTATCCGGACCGCTCTGTGGCTTCGAGGTGTTCGTCGACGCCGTGCCCGAGCCGAAGGCCAAGCCGACCAAGACCAAGCCGAAGCTGGAGCTCTCCGCCTTCCAGGCGGTGAAGCGCGATTTTGCTTTCGTCGTCGACAAGGCGGTCGAGGCGGGCACGCTTGTTCGCGCCGCACTGGCCGCCGACAAAAAGCTGATCACTGGCGTCTCGGTCTTCGATATCTTCGAGGGAGCGTCGCTCGGCGCCGACAAAAAATCGATTGCCATCGAAGTGTCGATCCAGCCGGTCGAGAAGACACTGACCGACGAGGATTTCGAGGCGCTGGCCAAGCGCATCGTCGAGAATGTCGGCAAGCAGACGGGCGGCGTGCTGCGGGCATAGAAAGTTCAGGATTGCCGGAGCATGGCGAATCGCTCTCCAAAGGGCGATGAACCATCTCCGCCATTCCGGACTGCCGTTCGAAGCGCAACGCATGGTGTTCCTCGACATCGTGGCGGCTGATCAGTTGCTCGCCGATACATTGGCGCGGGTGCGTGAACTCGCCTTGCCGGATTGGCTGGTCGTGTCCGGCGCTCTCTACAACAGCGTCTGGAATCACCTGACCGGCAAGCCGTTGGGCTACGGCATCAGGGACGTCGACCTTTTCTATTTCGATGACTCCGACCTGTCCTACGAGGCCGAGGACGCGGTGATCCGCCGGGCGGCGGCACATTTCGAGGGACTGCCTCTGCCGGTCGAGGTGCGCAACCAGGCCCGGGTGCATCTGTGGTATCCGCGGAAATTCGGGCAGCCTTGCCCGCGTTATGCGAGCGCCAGCGAGTCCGTCAGCTTTTTTGCCTCGAAGACGCATGCGGTGGGGGTGCGGTACGGCCGGGACAGGGAGCTGGAGTTGGTGGCACCGTTCGGGCTCGACGACATCTTCTCGTTTCGCATCACGCCGAACCGGGTGCTGGATAATCAGCGCACGCATGAAGTGAAGGGAAAGCGCGCGCGGGAGTATTGGCCGGAGATTAGCGTGGTGCCGTGGTAAGAGAACTAGGCTCGAGGCACCCCCCTCTGGCCTGCCGGCCATCTCCCCCGCAAGGAGGGAGATTGGCAGCTTCGTGCTCGTCGCCCACCCTGCAACGTTGGTGATTGGCGAAGGCGGCGGCGACATCGATCTCCCCCCTTGCGGGGGAGATGTCCGGCAGGACAGAGGGGGGTGCCTCGCGCCAGCTTTCAACAAGATGGGGCGCCGAAGCGCCCCATTGCCTACCCATTCACCAGCGCCAGCAGTTCCTCCGTATAGCGCTTGCCCATCACCTTATCAGGCGACAGCGCATCGCCGATCGCCGCCACCTCCGCGGCACTCAGCTCGATCGCGGCCGCCGCCGTGTTCTGCTCCAGATGGCGGATTTTTCGTGCGCCGGGGATGGGGACAATAAAGTCGCCCTGGTGCAGCACCCAGGCGAGCGCCAGTTGCGCCGAGGTCACGCCCTTTTCGGCCGCCAGTCTTTCCAGCGTGGCGATCACCTCAGCATTGGCTTCCATGGCCTCGGCCTGGAAGCGCGGCAAGGTGCGGCGCCAGTCGCCGTCGTCAAGCGTTTCGGGCTTGGCAATCGCCCCCGTCAAAAGGCCGCGACCGAGCGGGCTGTAAGGCACGAAGCCAATGCCCAACTCGCGGCAGACAGCAAAGACATCGTCTTCAGGGTCGCGGCTCCATAGCGAATATTCGCTCTGAACGGCCGCGATCGGGTGGACGGCATGCGCCCGGCGGATGGTGGCGGCGCTTGCCTCCGACAGGCCGAGCGCGCGCACCTTGCCCTCACGCACCAGCTCGGCCATGGCGCCGACCGTCTCCTCGATCGGCACGTTCGGGTCGACGCGGTGCTGGTAGTAGAGATCGATGACATCGGTGCCCAGCCGCTTCAGCGACGCCTCGGCAACAGCCTTGACGTGCTCGGGACGGCTGTCGACACCGGCCATGCGATCCAAGCCGGTGCCTTCCTCCAGTATCTTGAAGCCGAATTTGGTGGCGATCGTCACCTTGTCACGAACCGGCTTCAGCGCCTTCCCCAGCAGGATCTCGTTCTCGTAGGGACCGTAGACCTCCGCCGTGTCGAAGAAGGTGACACCGATCTCGACGGCGCGGTGCAGGGTCGAGATCGCCTCGGCTTCCGGCTGGCCGCCATAGGCGAAGCTCATGCCCATGCAACCAAGGCCAACCGGGAAGACTTCGAGTTCAGTACCGAGTTTGCGGGTTTTCATCACGCGTCTCCTTGTTGTGATGCGGCAGAAATAGCGCCTTGCAGGCCGTTCGATAATCGGCTCTTCTTAGTACGGCTCGTTCCAAGAAATAGATCAATGAATCGGGCACATCTCTCACAGCTTGCGGTGCTGGCAACCGTTGCCCAATGCGGCAGTTTTCGCGGTGCGGCCAGGGAACTGGCGATCGCGCCTTCAGCGGTGAGCCATGCGGTCTCCAGCCTGGAGGCACGGCTTGGCGTGCGCCTTTTGGCGCGCAGCACGCGCAGTGTCGCCCCGACCGAGGAAGGCGCGCAATTGCTGGAGCGATTGCGCCCGGCCCTGTCCGAGATCGATCTGGCGCTGGAAACAGCGGTCGAGGCGCGCGACCGACCAGCCGGGAACCTGCGGCTGACCGTGCCGCGCACGGCCGCGCATCTGACGCTGACGCCACGGCTCGGCGCCTTTGCGGCGGCGTATCCACAGATCGTGCTGGAGATCGTCATCGAGGACCGCTTTACCGACGTGGTGGAAGGCGGTTTCGACGCGGGCGTGCGGCTCGGCGAAAGCCTGCAGCGCGACATGATCGCCGTGCGCATCGGCCCCGATCTTCGCGGCGCCGTCGTCGGCGCGCCCTCCTATTTCAAGGCCATGCCGCCGCCGCGCCATCCGCGAGAGCTGGCCGAGCACCGCTGCATCCGCTTCCGCTTTTCCAGCGGCATCCTTTACCGCTGGGAATTCGAGAAGGGCGGCGAGGAGATCGAAATCGCCGCGCAAGGGCCGCTGATCCTCGACGAGGACCATCTGATCGCCCAGGCCGCGATCGACGGCGCCGGCCTCGCCTTCGTCTTCGAGCCCTATGTGCGGGCGCCGCTCGCCGACGGCCGGCTGATCCGCGTGCTGGAGGACTGGTGTCCGTGCTTCGACGGCTTCTTCGTCTACTATCCCAGCCGCCGCCAGATGCGGCCGGCGCTGAGGGCGTTCGTCGATTTCTTCAAGGTGAGCGGATAGGCGCCGGCGAGATCGGCAGGATTATCAGCGTCGGCGCCGCCTCTCATCTGCCTGCCGGCGCCTTACTGGCGACTTCGGAGATTGGCGAAACCATCGGCGAAGGCTTCTTTCTACCCGTTTACGGGGAGAAATGCCCGGCAGGGCAATGAGGGGCAGCGCTGCCGTCCGGGAAGAAAGCATGGTTCAGCAGCGTTGGTCCCACATGCGCCCGCTCACCAACACCCCCACCCGCTACAGCTGGGCAACCATCCTCCTGCACTGGCTGATCGCCCTGATTTTCATCGGTCAGTTAGTGCTCGGCTTTGTCATGGTGCGGATCGAGAGCCAGCGCGCCGCTTTCGAACTGATCCAACTGCACAAATCGTTCGGCTTTCTGCTGCTCGGCCTCATCATCCTGCGCATCGCCTGGCGGCTCGGCAACAAGGCGCCTCCCTTGCCGCCTTCCGTTGGCCCCCTGGAGCGGCGGACGGCGCCGCTGGCGCATCTGGCGCTCTATGCCTTCCAGCTCGCCCTGCCCCTGTCCGGCTGGGCGCTGGTGTCGGTTTCGACGCTGGAAATCCCCAGCATGCCGTTCAACCTGTTCGTCATGCCGAACCTGCCGCTCATCGAATCCGACGCCGCCGAAAGCTTTTGGGCGTCGGCGCACTGGTATCTCGCCTATGCCGGCGCGGCACTTGTTGCCCTGCATGTCGCCGCGGCGCTGCGCCACCACTTCCTGCTGCGCGACCAAGTGCTCACGCGCATGATCACGCCTTCGTCAGCCGGGGAATAGAACGGGCTTTGGTCTCGTTTGTGAGATGAGGACGCGAGAGAGCGTTGCCTCCTAAACAAGGAACACCCCAATGCGTGCGCGAATCCTCGGATTGGCGGCTGCCGCCGCCTGCCTTGCCATGCCCGTCTACGCGGCAGTCATGCTCGGCGATGCCGCCGGCAGCTACACGATCAGCCAGGCCGGCTCCGCGATCCGCTTCACCATCGGCAAGGCCGGTGGCGGCGGCTTCGATGGCGCCTTCGCCCGCTTCAAGGGCACGATCCGCATCGACAACAATGATGTCGGTCGCTCGAAGGTCGACCTCACCATCTATCCCGAAAGCGTCGCCACCGGCCAAGGCCGCATCGACGCCTTCCTGCGCTCCGACGCGGTGTTCGATGCCGCCAACAGCCCCGAAATCCAGTTCCGTTCGACAAGCGTGACCCGCACCGGCGACACGACGGCGCTCGTCACCGGCCGGCTGACGGCGCGCGGCAAGACGTTTGCAGAAAAGTTCACCGCCGAGCTCGATGGGCTGAAGGGCGGGACGATCAAATTCCATGTCACCGGCAAGGTGCTGAGGTCGCGCTACGGCATGGATGTCGGCACGCCGCTCTATTCCAATGTCGTCGACTTCGACATGACCCTGACGGGGAAGCGAGGATAGGTTCAGAGCGGACATCCGTGACTTCGTCATCGTAGGGTGGAGCAGTCGCGAGCGGCGTCGCGGAAGCCCTAGGATCCTGTGTGTTTTTGCCATGCTATAGTTGAGGTGGGAAGGAGACCGACAGGATCCTGGTCGTCCTTTGGAGGACAGGCCGTGGCATGGCTCGGCCCCTTCCCACCGGTGAACCATCAACCTGAACAGTTGCACGGGGCTGTTAGCAGCAGACCTCGCACCACAGGAAGAGGCGTGGACATGATAATGCAGAACTATGTCGGCTGCGACATCTCCAAGCAGTGGCTCGATTTTTTTGATGAGGCAAGCAGCCGTTGCCAGCGCATCGACAACCAAGCCGATGCGATCGCTGCCTATGTGGCAGGCCTTCACCCCGGCCGAGATTTTGTCGTCATGGAGGCAACAGGGGCCCATGACCGGCTGCTGCGACATGCGCTGGCCAAGGCAGGCGTGGCGTTCTCGCGGCACAATCCGACACACACTCACCACTATGCGAAGTCGACGGCACGGCGCGCCAAGACCGATCCTCTCGACGCCAGGATGTTGAGCGGCTACGGCCGTCGCTATCACCCTGAAGCCGAGCCGGCGCCGCACGAAGAAAGTGAACATCTTCAATCGCTTGCCCGCCACCGCGACCAACTGGTCGATATCAAGGCAAGATTGAAGAAGCTTCGCAGCGAGGCCTTCGATGAGATTGTCATCGCCGAACTCGAAGAGCTGATCGCCAGCTTCAACACACGCATTAAGGCGCTCGAGAGCCTGATCGCCGAAACCATTCATCAAGTCGAGGATACTGCTCGCGACAACGCGCTGATGGTCTCCGTACCTGGTGTCTCCAAGATCACCGCGTTATCTCTGCTGGCGCACCTGCCCGAACTCGGCCAGCGTTCACCCAAGTCGATCGCGGCACTCGCCGGCCTTGCCCCTTTCGACAACAAGAGCGGCAAGCTCAATCGCAGGAGCCAGATCCAGGGTGGCCGAGCGCGCGTGCGCCGTGCCCTCTACATGGCTGCGCTGGGCGCCATCCGAGCCTGTGATCGCTTCCGAGTTTTCTACAGTGCCATCGCAGCCCGATCAGGGTCAAAGAAGCTCGCCATCATTGCCGTTGCAAGGAAGCTCCTCGTCGTCCTCAACGCCATCATCCGTGATAAAAAAGCATTCGCATGAACACAGTTGCCATTCCGTGACCTCAAGGCATGGCGGCGCTCCAAAATTCTGCGCCGTTGCATCCTTCGGCGAAGTCACGGACGAAGGTGCATTGTGACCCGTGTCTTTCATTGGCTTTTCCCGCGATTTCGGGCAAACCTCGTCACCGATAAATCGACATGGAGAAGCCAGATGTTCCGATGGGGTGTGTTGTCGACGGCCAAGATCGGCCGCGAGCATTTGTTGCCGGCAATGGTCGAGGCGGAGAACGGGGTGCTGTCGGCAATCGCCAGCCGCGACCTGTCGAAGGCCAAGGCCTTGGGCGAGCGCTTCGGTGCGCGCCACGCCTTCGGCTCCTATGAGGAATTGCTCGCGTCCGACCAGGTCGACGGTGTCTATATCCCCTTGCCGACCTCGCAACATGTCGAATGGACTGAAAAAGCCATCGAGGCCGGCAAGCATGTGCTGGTCGAAAAACCGCTGGCGCTCGACGCCAAGGACATCGCACCGCTGATCAAGCTGCGCGACAGCAAGAAAGTGCTGGTCTGCGAAGCCTTCATGGTCATCTACCATCCGCAATGGATCAAGGTGCGCGACCTCATCGCCAGCGGCGCCATCGGCCGGCTGCGCCATGTCCAGGGCGCTTTCTCCTACTACAATGTCGACCCCAGCAACATGCGCAACAAACTCGATCTCGGCGGCGGCGCGCTGCCCGACATCGGCGTCTACCCGACCGTGTCGACGCGGTTCTCGACCGGCAAGGAGCCGCTGCGCCTCCAGGCGACGATCGAGCGCGACAAGACATTCGGCACCGACATCTACTCCTCGATCCGCGCCGATTTCGGCGACTTCGAACTGTCCTTCTACCTGTCGACCCAGATGGCGGCGCGCCAGGTGATGGTGTTCCACGGCGAGAAGGGTTTCATCGAAGTGTTTTCGCCGTTCAATGCCGGGCTCTACGACCATCACCGCGTCGAATTGCACAACCAGAACCACAGCGAAGCGCAGGTGTTCCGCTTCCCCGGCACGCAGCAATACAGGCTCGAGGTCGAGACCTTCGCGCGGGCGGCACTTGGCGGCAAGGAGCGGGTCTTCACGCTGGAGGAATCGGTCGCCAACCAGAAGGTCATCGACGCCATCTTCCGCGCCGGCGAAAACAAGGGCGGCTGGGAAAACGTCTAAGCCCTCGTATTAAATTTGCCGGCTAATCCTGGGGAGGAAAAATGGCTGACGACGCGGACGTCATCATTGTCGGCGCCGGCCTTGCCGGGCTGGTCGCCGCCGCCGAGCTTGCCGAGGCCGGCAAAAAAATCATCATCGTCGACCAGGAGCCGGAACAGTCGCTGGGCGGCCAGGCGTTCTGGTCGTTCGGCGGGCTGTTCCTGGTCGATTCACCGGAGCAGCGGCGCATGCGCATCCGCGACTCCCATGATCTGGCGCTCGAGGACTGGATGGGCACCGCAGCCTTCGACCGGCCCGAAGACCACTGGCCGCGCAAATGGGCGGAGGCCTATGTCGGTTTCGCCGCCGGCGAGAAGCGTTCCTGGCTGACGGAGCGCGGACTGAAGTTCTTTCCTGTCGTCGGCTGGGCCGAACGCGGCGGCGGCAATGCCATCGGCCACGGCAATTCGGTGCCGCGCTTCCACATCACCTGGGGCACCGGCCCCGGCGTGCTCGAACCTTTCGTGCTGCGCGTGCGCGAGGCGCAAAAGCGTGGATTGATCGACTTCAGGTTCCGTCACCGGGTCAATGAGCTGACGCGAACTGGCGCGTCCGTGACCGGCGTGCGCGGCGAGATCCTTGAGCCGAGCACCGTCGAACGTGGCCACAAGAGTTCGCGCGAAATATCGGGCGATTTCGAGTTTCATGCCCAATCGGTGATCGTCGCCTCCGGCGGCATCGGCGGCAACCATGAGCTGGTGCGGGCAAACTGGCCCCAGCGGCTGGGCACCGCGCCGAAGCGCATGATCACCGGCGTGCCCGACCATGTCGACGGCCGCATGCTGGCCATATCAGAAAAAGCCGGCGGCTCGATCATCAACCGCGACCGCATGTGGCACTATGTCGAGGGCATCAGGAACTGGGCGCCGCTCTGGACCGAGCATGCGATCCGCATCCTGCCCGGCCCGTCCTCGCTGTGGCTCGATGCCCGGGGGAAGCGCCTGCCGGTGCCGCTCTATCCCGGTTTCGACACGCTGGGCACGCTGAGCCACATCATGAGCACCGGCTTCGACTATTCCTGGTTCATCCTGACCAAAAAAATCATCCAGAAGGAGTTCGCGCTGTCGGGCTCCGAACAGAACCCCGACCTGACGGGAAAAAGCTGGCGCCAGGTGCTCGGCCGCGCCACGTCGGGCATCCCCGGCCCGGTCAAGGCGTTCATGGAAAAGGGCGAGGATTTCATCGTCGAGGCCGAATTGCCGAAGCTGGTGGCGCGCATGAACGCGCTGGCCGACGGCGAACCGCTGCTTGACGTCGCAACGGTCGAGCGTGAGATCCGCGCCCGCGATCGGCAGCTCGACAATCCGTTCTCCAAGGACATGCAGATCACCGCGCTGCGCGGCGCCCGCGCCTATCTGGGCGACCGGCTGATCCGCACGGCCAAGCCGCACAAGATGCTCGACCCGGCGAACGGCCCGCTGATCGCCGTGCGCCTGAACATCCTGACCCGCAAGACGCTGGGCGGCCTGCAGACCGATCTCGACAGCCGCGTGCTCGATACCGACGGCCAGCCGGTGCCGGGTCTCTATGCCGTCGGCGAGGCCGCGGGCTTCGGCGGCGGCGGCGTGCATGGCTATGCGGCGCTCGAAGGCACGTTCCTCGGCGGCTGTATTTTCTCGGGGCGCGGTGCGGGAAGGGCGGCGGCACGCTCGGTGGGGTGAGAGGACGGGCCGCAAAGCCGATGCCATCGACCGCGCAACCAACGAATTGAAGTCCAAGGAAGATTTGGCGCGCCCGAAGAGATGCAGCGCACGATCCACTTACTCATTGTTCTGTTTGTCTATTTTCATCGTAACGTAGCATGCCTGGAGCATGAACCCGTGACAAATACCAGTTGCGACCGAGCTGGCACGGACTTCTTGGCAATGACTGATTCGGGGTCGGAAGCTGCCGGTCTGCTTTATGCAGCCAGCACGGAAAGCATGCGCGGGCTCATGGCGCTTCCCAACCTATGGATGGCTTCAGGGTGTTGCTGGCTCCACTTTGCCGCCGCGCGAAATCGACGAACGCCTTGAAGGCAGCGGTTGGGTTGCGGCGACTGGGATAGTAGAGGCTCAAGGGAGAGAGCGTGGGTGTCCAATCTTCAAGCACGCGCACGAGGCGGCCTGCCTCGATGTCGTCGCGGACGTCGAATTCCATCGCCAGAGTGAGGCCGACGGAAGCGAGGGCGGCGGTACGTGCGAGGCTCGCTTCGTCGAGGGTGACGGGGCCCTCAACGTCGATATGGACCGATTGTCCATCCTTCTCGAACGGCCAACGGTAGATCGCGCCATCGGGAAGCCGGACGCGGAGACAGGAATGCTCGGCGAGGTCCTGGGGGATCAGGGGCGTCCCGTGCGCTTTCAAATAGCTCGGTGCGCCTACCACAACGTTGCGCCGCGCGACACCTAACGGCAGTGCGATCATGTCGGCCGGCACAAGGTCTGAGCTACGGACGCCAAGGTCGAAGCCGCCCGCTACAATGTCCACCAGGCGACCCTCTGTGACGATGTCGATGTGGACCTGAGGGTGCACGCACAGGAACGGTAGGACGAGCCACGAGAAGATTTCCCGTGCCGCCGTCGGAAAGGCGTTGATGCGCAGCGTGCCCGAAGGGGTGGCCTGTTGAGAGCGCGCAACCTCCATCGCCTCATGAATGTCCTGCACGGCAGGTGCGACTTGCGCAACGAACCGCTGACCTGCCTCCGTTAAGGAGACGCTTCGCGTCGTCCGGTTGAAGAGCCGTACCCCGAGCGTGCGCTCCAGCTTTCCCACCGCATTGCTGAGCGCGGTCGTTGAGACCCCTAGCTCAAGCGCAGCCGTGCGAAACTTGCCCCGGCGCGCAACCATGAGAACTGCGTTTAAGTCCATCAGGCTACTTTGCACAATTATCCCGAACTTCGTGATGCGACATGCCGAATTGTCCTGATTATCGCGCCATTTGTCCATCGCTATCTTGGCAGGGCAAACACACTTGCAGCGTTCAAGGCTGCACCGCAGTAAGAAGGAAAAAACAATGACGCTCGAACTTCCACCGCCCATCGCCGCGTATGTGGCCGCCAACGCCCGCCTCGATGTGGACGGAATGTTGAGCCCCTTCACGCGCGACGCGGTCCTTTTTGCTGATGGAGGCCGTCACGAGGGCTACGCCGGAATGCGGGCCTTGTTCGAAGAAGCGGTGATCCCGGTCAAGGCGATCTTCACGCCGGATGCCGTTCGCCACGAAAACGGTCAGGTCGTCGTCGAAGGCCCTGCCCATGGCGACTTCAGGGGCAGCCCGATCCGCTTCACTTACCGCTTCACACTCGAAAGCAACGCCATCAAAGCGCTGGAGATCACGGCATGACCATCAAGGCTGATCCGACCGAGTTCGCGGGAAAGCGCGTGCTTATCAGCGGCGGCACCAAGGGTCTGGGCCGCGCCACCGTCGAACGCTTCCTGGCAGGCGGCGCCCGGGTAATCACTTCCGCCCGCGGAACCCTGGAGCCCATCGATGGCGTCGAATTCGTACAGGCGGACCTGACCACGGCTGAGGGCGGAGAAGCCCTCGCCAGTGCGGCGCTCAAGCGTCTGGGCGGCGTCGACATTCTCGCCCATGTGCTCGGCGGCTCGACCACCCCGGGCGGTGGCTTTGTCGCCCTGACTGACGAGTACTGGCTTTCCGAGCTGAACCTGAACCTCCTGGCCACCGTCCGCCTCGACCGGCTCCTGATTCCGCAGATGATCGAGCGAGGCAGCGGCGTGGTGGTGCACGTCACCTCCATCCAGTCGGTCCTGCCGCTTCCCGACGCGACAACCGCCTACGCCAGCGCCAAGGCCGCACTGCGGACTTACAGCAAGTCCATCTCCAAGGAACTGGGTCCCAAAGGCGTGAGGGTCAACGTCGTCTCTCCCGGCTGGATCATGACCGAGGGGACCGATGTATTTCTCAAGCGCATCCAAGCCGCCAACGGTGGCACTATCGAGGACGCGCGCCAACTCGTCCTGGCCGGCCTTGGCGGCATTGCCATCGGGCGCGGAGCCGATCCGTTCGAGGTCGCCGAAGCCATCGCCTTTCTGGCCTCGGATCGCGCCTCTTCGATCCATGGTTCGGAGCTCGTTGTCGACGGCGGCACCGTCCCGACCGTCTGATCAAAGGGGCCCGTCCACGCTTGGCCGAGTTGGCCCAGCGTGGACAGACGTATGAACATGCCCTCATGGCCTCAACCTCTGCTCTCCGGCCTCAGGAGCGACTGCGGTCGCATGATCACCGGCCGCCGCGCCAAAGCTTGCGCGTTACGCGGGCCAAGCCGCGCTACTTAGGTTATACCAGCGATGTCTTCTGGTAGGTGATACCGAATTCGAACCGATTTGCCCGCCGCTGGACTTATTTAATGCGCGCCATTTTACGCTCCGTCAGTAGCAAACGTGCAGGTCAGAATGCTGTAAAATCAACGCTTAAAGCGATTTCAAGCACTTGCTTGAAGAGTGGCGCGCCCGAAGAGATTCGAACTCCTGACCCCCAGATTCGTAGTCTGGTGCTCTATCCAGCTGAGCTACGGGCGCGCATCAGGCCATGTTTTCGACGGCCCCGCGATCCGATCCGAAAGACCGGCCGCGAATGTGTGCAGTTCCCTAACGACTGAATTTGCGAAAAGCAAGCCGATCCGGCAAAAGTTTTGTCGCAAGCCTGTCATCCGGCGATGCAGGCGCCGATCCGGCATTCTGAAGCCGCCCTGGGCCGCCTTGATCCAGAAGCGGACGATCAGGCGAGGCCAGGCAGGAACAACTGGCGTGGAAGGCGGGGAACCCCCTGGGGAAACGGCAGGGAAGCGTCAGGCCGGGCGGCGCAGGCTGCCACGGGCCTGGTCGAGGCGCACCGGCTGGTCGGGGATGGTGACGGCGAATGTGGTGCGCCCGCCGATCGACTCGACCAGTTCCACCGAGCCGCCATGTGCCCGGATCAGTTCGTGGGCGATCGCCAGGCCGAGACCGGTGCCGCCGCTGCGCGCGGAGCCGCGGAAGGCCGCGAACAGGTTTTCGCGCGCCTTCGGCGGCAGGCCGGGGCCGGTGTCGGTGACGGCGATGCGGCTGACGCTGCCCATGCGCTCGGCCGATATGGCGAGCCGGCGCACGACGGCGCTTTCGGTATCGGCCGCCATCGCCTGCACCGAGTTGCGGCACAGGTTGGTGAGCACCCGGAAGAGCTGGTCGGAATCGGCATCGACTTCGAAAGCCGCCTCGACGGCGTTGATGAACTCGATGCCCTCCTCGATGGCGAGCAGGCCGTGCACGTCCTCGACCAGCTGGCGCAGCCGCACCCTGCGGCGTGACGGCGGCGGTTCCTGCGTGCGGCCATAGTGAAGTACGCCCTCCGAATAGGAGACGGCGCGGTCGAGCGCGCGCAGAAGCTTGGGCGCGAAAGCCTGCACGGTCGGATCCTTGACCTGGCGCAGGCGGTCCGACATCAGCTGGGCCGAGGCCAGGATGTTGCGCATGTCATGGTTGATCTTCGACACGGCGAGGCCGAGGTCGGCCAGATGCTTCTGCTCGGCCAGCATCTTCTGCAGCCGCTCCTGCATCTGCGACAATTCGCGTTCGGCCACGCCGATCTCGTCGGCGCGGTCGGCCGGATGGATGATCCGCCCGGGGTCGTCGGGAGCCTCGGAGAAGGACAGCATCGAGCGCGTCATGGTGCGGATCGGGCCGATCATGATCAGGTCGATCGCGGCGTAAACCAGCATGGCCGTGAACAGCGAGATCAGCAGCGAGACGAAGGCGACGTTGCGCGAATAGATGAGCATGGCCTTGCGCAAGGAGTAGTCCGGCATGATCAGCTCGAACTCCTTGTCGCTGTCGCCGACCGGCCCAAAGACGCGCAGCATCCTGTCGCCGCCGAAAAACAGCGTATCCAGCGCGCCCGTCATGCCCTTGACCATGCCGACGCTGGCGAGATCGATGTGCTCATCGACCTGTGGCGGCATGTCGGCCACCACCAGAAGCCGCGAGACGCCGCCGTCGCGCACCGCGATCGCCTTGGCGCCGATCGCCATCAGCACGTCATTCTGGGCCGTGCGCGACAGCGAGGTCGACTCGCCCTGCACCAGCACGATCGACACGGCGGCGGCCGTGCTCAGCCTCTCCTTGAGCCAGCTCAGCCTATAGCTGGCGATCCAGGGCAGGAAGATCAGCACTTCGGCCAAAAGCACGAAAACGATGGTGAGCAGCAGCAGTTTCGTCGACAGTCCGCGCGACAGCGGCACCGTACGGACGGCGTCCGACGCCGTTCCGGTCCCTTCTCCCGCTTGACTGGCTTCGCTCATGCGACTCGATCTTCACAATCACTTGATCAGCCAAGATTATGCGATTACGGCTTTTTTGCCAATTTCGCCCTTGGTCGGAAAAATAGATGCTCAAAAGACGTGCGTCTTTGGCGCGCCGACGCCGGATTGACTTCCAAAACCCTTCTTTCTATAAGCCCGCTCACGCTCGGGCCATTCGTCCCGGCGCGGTTTCGATCGCGCCAAAACCGGCCCGGCAAAGCTCCTGTTACAAATGACAGACACAAGAAGGGCCGCACCCCGCGGTATTAAAACAAATGAAGCGTACCTACCAACCGTCCAAACTCGTCCGCAAACGTCGGCACGGCTTCCGTGCCCGCATGGCTACCAAGGGTGGCCGTGGCGTCGTCGCAGCTCGCCGCAATCGCGGCCGCAAGCGGCTCAGCGCCTAAGCGAGACGAGATCGTTGCCCGCAACCGGCAAGCCAGTGGGTCAAAGTCCCAAGCGGCTTCTGAAACGCGCGGAATTCCTGGCCGTCCGCCGCGGTGAAAAGCGCCGCGGGCGGTTTTTCCTCGTCGAGGTCCTTGACCGCGGCGATGGCGGGGTGCCGCGCGTCGGCTACACCGTCACCAAGAAGGTCGGCAACGCGGTTGTTCGCAACCGCGTCAGGCGGCGGCTGAAAGAAGCCGTGCGTACCCACGCCGCCGATGACATGATGCCCGGCAATGACTATGTCATCGTCGGGCGCGACGATGCGCTGCGCGCCCCCTTCGGCCAGTTGAAGGCCGAACTCTCCCGCCGACTTCGCGGAACACGATAGGCCAAGGGCTCTCGATGGAAAACAACCGGAACTTCTTCATCACCATCGCGCTGTCGGTGCTGATCCTGACTTTGTGGCAGGTTTTCTACATGAACCCGCGCGTCGAGGCGCAGCGCGAGGCCGCCAAGGTCGAGCAGCAGCGCGTCGAGGACCAGAAGAAGGCGGCCGACGCCGCCAATCCGGGGGCGTCGACACCGGCGCCGGGAACGACCGCTCCGGGCGCCATCCCCAATGCGCCCGGCGGGGACGTCGTCACCGCTGCCGGCCGCGACCAGGCGCTGGCGGCTTCCAAGCGCGTCAAGATCGACACGCCGAGCCTCGAAGGCTCGATCAATTTGACCGGCGCGCGGCTCGACGACCTCAAGCTCAAGCATTACACCGAGACCGTCGACAAGAATTCGCCCGAGATCGAACTGCTCAACCCGCAGGCGCTGCCCACGGGCTATTTCGCCGAGATCGGCTTTGTCGGCAACGACAAGACCGGCGCGGTGCCGGGCGCGGAAACGGTGTGGAACGTCGACGGCAATCCGACGCTGACCCCGTCGACGCCGGTGACGCTCACCTACACCAACGACAAGGGGCTGACCTTCAAGCGCACCTTCTCGGTTGACGCCAACTACATGTTCACCGTGTCGGACACGGTGCAGAACGCCGGCTCGAGCGCGGTTTCGCTGTTCAACTATGGCCGCGTCACGCGCTACGACAAGCCGGCGGTGGCCAGCACCTATGTGCTGCATGAAGGCCTGATCGGCTTCACCGGCACGGAAGGCCTGCAGGAACACAAATATGCGTCCGTCGAGAAGGACAAGCAGTACCAGCCTGGCAAGTCGACCGATGGCTGGCTCGGCATCACCGACAAATATTGGGCCGTCACGCTGGTGCCGACCGAGAAGCAGCCTTTCCAGCCGCGCTACGCCTATTTCGAGGATGGCCGCCATCGCTACCAGTCCGACTTCCTGACCGACGCCATCAATGTCGATGCCGGCCAGTCGGCGACCGTCGAGACCGAAATCTTCGCCGGCGCCAAGGAAGTCGGCAAGATCAACGCCTATGCCGAAGACCGCCACATCAAGCGGTTCGACCTTTTGATCGACTGGGGCTGGTTCCACTTCATCACCAAGCCGATGTTCTGGCTGATCGACACGCTCTACAAATTCCTCGGCAATTTCGGCCTGGCGATCCTGGCCACCACCGTCATCGTCAAGGCCATCTTCTTCCCGCTCGCCAACAAGTCCTACGCATCGATGGCGAACATGAAGAAGGTGCAGCCCAAGATGCTTGAAATCCGCGAGAAATACGCGGACGACAAGATGAAGCAGCAACAGGCGATGATGGAGCTGTACAAGACCGAGAAGATCAATCCGCTCGCCGGCTGCTGGCCGGTGGCGCTGCAGATCCCGGTCTTCTTCTCGCTCTACAAGGTGCTCTACATCACCATCGAGATGCGGCACGCGCCGTTCTTCGGCTGGATCCAGGATCTGGCCGCGCCCGATCCGACCTCGCTGTTCAATCTGTTCGGGCTGATCCCGGTCACCCTACCGCACATGCTGATGATCGGCGTGTGGCCGTTGATCATGGGCGTCACCATGTTCCTGCAGATGCGTATGAACCCGACGCCGCCGGACCCGACGCAGGCCGCGATCTTCACCTGGATGCCGGTGATCTTCACCTTCATGATGGCGGGCTTTCCGGCCGGCCTGGTCATCTACTGGGCCTGGAACAACACGCTGTCGATCCTGCAGCAGGGCGTGATCATGAAGCGCCAGGGCGCCAAGATCGAACTGTGGGACAATCTGGTGGCCTTGTTCCGCAAGAAACCGTCACCGGCGGAATAGCCGCCCTCCTGAAGGCAAACAATGTCAAAAGCGCCGGCTCGTCCGGCGCTTTTTCGTTCGGGCAGGCCTCTGTTCACGTTCCCGTGATCGGCGAAACTGCGAGCACGCGCGGGGCGTGACTGCGTGTGCGTTCCAAAGGCTATCAATTCCGATCAGCCCTCACCCGGAGGAAGACCACATGCGCTTGCCCACATTCAGGACCATCGCCATTTCAGCCCTTGTCGCCGGCATGGCGATTGCCGCTCCCGCCTATGCCAAGAACCCGAATGTCGGCGGCGCGCCGATGTACGCCACCAAGAACATCGTCGAGAACGCGGTCAAGTCGAAGGACCACACGACGCTGGTCGCCGCCGTCAAGGCGGCCGGCCTGGTCGACACCCTGCAGGGTGCTGGCCCGTTCACCGTCTTTGCCCCGACCAACGAAGCCTTCGCGGCGCTGCCGAAAGGCACGGTCGACACGCTGCTCAAGCCCGAGAACAAGGACAAGCTCACCAAGGTGCTGACCGCGCATGTCGTGGCGGGCAAGATCTCGGGCGCCGAGATGATGAAGAAGGCCAAGGCGATGGGCGGCAAATACGAGATGAAGACCGTCTCGGGCGACACGCTCACCGCCGAAGTCAAGAAGGGCAAGCTCTACATCATGGACGAGTCCGGTGGCGAGGCGAAGGTGACGATCGCCGACGTCAACCAGTCGAATGGCGTCATCCATGTCGTCAACAAGGTGCTGTTGCCGAAGTAACGGCTTCCGGCGAAAGGGGGCGTTGGCGGGCCGTTGGGGCTTTCTCGGTCCGCCATCCCCGCCTCACCACGAGGTGCCATGTTTCCTGGGAAGCCGTGTCGGCCAGGCCGGGGCCCTGTCGTCCCTCACAGGGCCCCGGTTTCCTTTAATGCCGTGAGGACGGTCAGCATCGAAACTCGACCGCCCAGGCCGATCACTCCATGACGGCGCTATGGTCGACCTTGGCCGGCGTTCCCGGCTTGCGCAGCAGCAGCACCAGCGGGATCGCCGCCAGCGACAGGATCATCATCAGCTTGAAGTCGTTCATGTAGCTGATAACAGTCGCCTGCAGTGTCACGACGCCGTCGAGCGCGGCGCGGCCGGCGGCGGTGTAGGGGTTCATCGCCTGGAAGATCGCCGGATCGCTGAACGCCTGGTTGAAGGGCGTGACATAGGTGGCGATGTTGGCGTGGTTGATCTGCACATTCTGCGTCAGAAGCGCGGTGACCACCGATATGCCGACGCTGGAGCCGATGTTGCGCGACAGATTGTAGAGGCCGGTGCCTTCCGCGCGCCGCTCCGGCGCCAGCGTGGCGAAGGTGATGGTGGTCAGCGGCACGAACAGGAAGCCAAGCCCGGCGCCCTGGATGAAGCCGGTTGAGATGATGGTCCATTGCGAGACATCGGGCGTCCAGCCGGTCATGTCGTACATTGCCCAGGCGGTGACCAGCAGGCCGATGAGCAGCAGCCAGCGCGTGTCGACCTTGCCGATCAGCCGGCCAACCAGGAACATGCAGGCCATCGTGCCAAGCCCGCGCGGCCCCATGACAATGCCGGCCGTCACCACGGGATAACCCATCAGCGTCTGCAGATAGGGCGTCATCAGCGCCAGCGAGGCGAGATAGGTGATGCCGATGATGAAGATGAAGACCATGCCGACGGCGAAATTCCGGTCGAGGAAAAGCCTCGGATTGACGAAGGTGTTGCGGGCGGTGAAGGTGTGGACGAGGAAGATGTAGAAGGCCGACGCGCAGATCACCGCCTCGACGATGATCTCGGATGACGAGAACCAGTTGAGCTGTTCGCCGCGATCGAGAAACATCTGCAAGGCGGCGATGGTGATGCTGAGCATGCCGAAACCCAGCCAATCCAGCCTTGCCTTGAAGTCCAGCTTGGTTTCCAGGACGTATAGCGACACGCCGGCGAAAGCCAGCGCGCCGATCGGAACGTTGATGTAGAACACCCAGCGCCAGCTGACATTCTCGGTCAGCCAGCCGCCAATGACGGGTCCCAGCACCGGCCCGACCATCACCGAAATGCCGAACAGCGCCATGGCGGAGCCGCGCTCCTCCACGCTGTAGATATCGAGCAGGATGCTCTGCGACAGCGGCACGAGTGCGGCGCCGAACAGGCCCTGCAGCAGGCGGAAGCCGACGATCTGCGGCAAAGACTGCGCGAAACCGCACAGAACGGAGGCAACGACGAAGCCGGTGATCGAGGTCAGAAGGATGCGCTTGCGGCCGAAGCGATTGGCAAGATAGCCCGAAGGCGGCGTCATCACTGCGGCTGCCACGATGTAGGAGGTCAGCACCCAGTTGATCTGGTCGGCGCTGGCCGAAACGCTGCCCTGGATATAAGGCAGCGCGACATTGGCGATGGTGGTGTCGAGCGCCTGCATGATGACGGCCAGGATCACGCATGCGGTGATGGCGCCGCGATTGGCGACCACCGGCGTGGCAGCTGTCGCGGACGCGCTGGTCATGACTTTTGTCCGAACAAGCCGATGAGGTTGGTGACGAAATCCGGCAGGCCGCGCGCATGACCCGTCTCGACATCGACCACCGCGCTCATGCCGCCGCGCAGCGGCGGATTGCCCTCGATACCATCGATCGTCACGCGCATCGGAATGCGCTGCACGACCTTGACCCAGTTGCCAGTGGTGTTCTGCGCCGGCAGCAGCGAGAAGCTCGACGACGACGCGGGGCTGATCGAGGCGACCTTGCCGTGCCAGACGGCACCCGGATAGGTGTCGACGCTGATCGTCGCCGTCTGTCCCGGCCTGACATAGGTCAGCTCGGTTTCCTTCGGTTCCGCCGCGATCCACAGATCGGTCGACGAGACCAGGCTGAACGCCGGCTGCGAGGCCGGGAGATATTTGCCGACCTGCAGCGCGTCGACATTGGTGACGATCCCGTCGAACGGCGCCTTGACCACGGAATCGGCGAGGTTGCGCTGCGCATCGTCGACGCCCGACTGGGCCTGCAGGTAGAAGGGGTTCTTCTCGACCGGCTGGTTGGCGTCGCCGCCGAGCTGCGCGAGCGTGGCCTGCGCCTGCGCCTTGGCGACGGACACTTTCTGGCGCGCGGCGACGAGATCGTGCTGGGCGCTGTCGAAAGAAGCCTTCGAGGCGGTGGAGGTCTTGAGCAGATCCTGCTGCCGCTGGAAGGCGGCTTCGTAATAGGGGATGTCGGCCTGCGCCTGCTCGATCTGCGACAGCGACTGCTGGTAGCTCGCCTCCAGGGTCAGAACCTGGTTGCGCACCGTGCCGAGCTGGGCCTGGGCGGCGGCGAGAGCGGTCTCGAAGGAGGCCGGTCGCAAGCGGAACAGCACATCGCCCTTCTTCACCGCCTGGTTCTCGTGCACGTCGATCTCCTGCACGGTACCGGAGACGTCGGTGGAGACGCCGAGCGACTGCGCCTGGATATAGGCATTGTCGGTCGTCATAAGCTGACCGCCGGTGACATAGTAGTAACCGCCGACGACAAGGGCGACGGGAAGCAGGGCAAAAAGCACCGGCCGCGTCAGGCCGCGCTTTGGCTTGGCCGGCACAGGGGGAGCAACAGCGACAGGAGGAGCCTGCTGTGACTGCGGCTCCTTGGCCGGAGCCTCGAGCGCCGCCGGCTCCAAGGCGACCGGCGCTTCCAGTTCGTCATTGTCGATGACGACATTGGCCCGCCGTTGTTCGCGCTCGCTGTCGAGCTGGATAATCTGGTCGGTCCGGCCCGCCGGCGTTTCTTCTCCGGCAGGCTTCTTGGGGGATGTCGAGTCAGCCATGTATTTTCTCCCGGTCGACGGCCCGAAGGGTGCGAGCCGCGAACAGATTGGATTCGATGAAGCGTTGCGTTTTCAGCCGATGCCCAAGCCGCCAATGTCCAAGCGGCCGATGCCCAAAGCCCCGATGCCCAGGCCCCCGATGCCCAGGCCATTGTCGAAGCCGGCGCGCGGCGTCACGCGGCACGAAGCCGATGGTGGATGAGGAGGGCATGATAAGGGATCGTCTGCGGACAAGTTTTCGTGAGCATGCTTATTATCATCATGCACATAATCCTGCTGGACGGCGCGCGCAAGACGCACTAAGCCGCGCAGAAGAAAAATCTGATGGGCCACGGCACGCGGGAAGTGCCGGGCGATAGGCGTTTGCCGGCAAGGATTTCGACGATGAACTGGATCAGGATCGCAGCCGTCACGGCTCTGGTTGGATGCTCCGGTGCCGCTGTTGCAAAGGACGCGGTCAGCTGCGGCGGCGCCGCCATGCTGGGCGGTGCGCAGCTCAATTGCAGCCACGTCGAACCCAAGGCGCCGCCGCAATTCTGCACTTTTAGCTGGGATCTCCACACCATGGCGGGAGATCAGAAGGTCGTCGAAGGCAGCTTCATGCTGCCGCCCGGAGCCTCCAACGTTCAGGTCTACCAGGGCAGCGGTTTCGACAGCGCGCTGTCCAACCCGATCGTGATCTGCCGCGGCAACAAATGAGCGCGGTGAGCAAGGAAGGCTCGCTCGTCAGCCGATTGGTGCTATAGGGCGGATCACGTTATTTTGACCAGGCGCGCGGATTTCCGGATCCGCGTGGCTATCACTTCCTGGACGGACTTCGACATGGATGGACCCAATCCCGGCATCAAGCACCCGATCCCGATGCACACGCGCGTCGGCTTCCTCAGGCCTCTGGTGACGGCGCCGAACATCGAGATCGGCGACTTCACCTATTATGACGACCCGGAGGGGCCGGACAAATTCGCCGAAAAATGCGTGCTGCATCACTATCCCTTCATCGGCGATCGTCTCATCATCGGCAAGTTCTGCGCCATCGCCGAAGGCGCGCGCTTCATCATGAATGGCGCCAATCACGCCATGTCCGGCTTCTCAACCTATCCATTCAACATTTTCGGCCATGGCTGGGAAAAGGGTTTTGACCCACAGACATGGTCGAAGGAAGTGCGCGGCGATACGATCGTCGGCAACGATGTGTGGATCGGTATGGAGGCGGTGATCCTGCCTGGCGTGGAAATCGGCCATGGCGCCATCATCGCCGCCAAATCGGTGGTGACGCATGACGTTCCGCCCTATGCGATCGTTGCCGGCAACGCGGCCACGGTGGTCAAGACGCGTTTCGACGACAGGACGATCCGGCGGCTCGTGGCGGTGGCCTGGTGGGACTGGCCGGTGGACAAGATCGGCCGCAACCTCGATGCCATCCGGGGCTCCGATATCTCTCTTCTGGAGGCAGCAGCTTGAACGTTCCCAACAGCACCGCGATCCAAACCGACCTGTTCACGCGCGGGTGGATCTTCATCCGGGGCGTGCCGGCCATGAAATTCCTGCCGCCGGAAGGACCGCCGGAGATCGCCTTTGCCGGCCGCTCCAATGTCGGCAAGTCCTCGCTGATCAACGCGCTGGTCAACCAGAAGGGGCTGGCGCGTACCTCGAACACGCCGGGGCGCACGCAGGAACTCAACTACTTCGTGCCGGACGGATTTTCCGGCGAGGGCGCCGACCTGCCGCCGATGGCGCTGGTCGACATGCCGGGCTACGGCTATGCGAGTGCGCCCAAGGAAAAAGTCGACGACTGGACCAAGCTGGTCTTCGACTACCTCAAGGGCCGGGTCACGCTGAAGCGGGTCTATGTGCTCATCGATGCCCGCCACGGTATCAAGGCCAAGGACGACGAGGTGTTGTCGCTGCTCGACAAGGCGGCGGTGTCCTACCAGATCGTGCTGACCAAGACGGACAAGATCAAGGCCGCCGGCGTGCCGCGGCTGATCGAGGAAACGCTGGCCAAGATCAAGAAGCGTCCTGCGGCGTTTCCGTTCGTCCTGGCGACCTCCTCGGAAAAGGCCGAAGGCCTGGAGGACTTGCAGGCTGCTATCGTGCTTGCAGCCAATGGCGGTTAGCAGCGCGGGACAGGGCTGATGGCGTTAGGGCCGTTGGCGGCGGGGATTATGATTTTTCCGGCGGACCGTCTCTGACATTCGGAATTGACCGAAGCCTCGCCAACTTCGTCATCCACGGGCGGAGCAGGAGCGAAGCTCCGTCGCGGAGACGCGAGGATGACGAAGGGATTAAGGTTCCCGCCGACCGCCAAAAGACGCGCCAGGCAAGCGACGTCCGGAACCTTGGCTAAGGCTTCGCCTCGATTGCGATCAGCTGGTGGCTCTCTTCCTCGGCCAGCCTCTCGGTGCCGTAGGCCTTGAGGAACATGTCGACCCCCGACCTGACAATGTGGTCGATTTCCTCCTGGCTCGGCGCCTTGGTGCGGTAGGCGAAGATGCACTGCCTGAAAAGGCCGGCCAGGCACAGTTCGGTGAATTGATAGGCGGCAAGATCGACATCGTCGATCTCAAGCAGGCCCCGTTCGATGGCGACATTGAGGAATGTCACGACCTTGTCATGGCCGCGTTTGGGGCCGCGTTCGTAAAAACGCGCGCCCATGTCGGGTATCCGGTCGGAGGCGCCGATGACCGTGCGCTGCGCCTGGATGACCCTGGCCGAGGTGATCTTCATCGACAGCACCTTGCCGTACTTGACCAGCGTCTGGCGCAAATCGTCGGCGCGGTCGAGCACGTCATACATGTTCTTGAAGATGGTGCCGCGCTCTTCCTCGATCAGGGCCTCGAACAGCTCTTCCTTGTTGGCGAAGTAGACATAGATGGTGCCTTTCGACACGCCGGCCTCGCGCGTGATGTCGTTCATGGAAGCGGCCTCGAAGCCTTTTTCTATGAAGACACGACGGGCGCCGTCGATGATCTGGCCGCGCTTGACCGGATCCTGTCCGGCCGCCGGGCGGCCACGGCGCAGACCGTCCAGCAGGTCTTCGCACTGGTCGGTTTCGGCGTTGCTCACAGTCTCAACCATCAAAGTGACACCTCGAAAATAATTCGAACCAACCGGTTCGATTTCCCTTGATATGGTCCTCTTTCCGCGCTATGTCAACACCCGGATCGAACCGAACGGTTCAGTATTATAATTTTAGAGAGATGTCATGTCCTCGAACACGCCCGCCACCGCCGAAGTCCGTCCTTTCCCCAACGCCAAGGTTGCCCCGGCGACGGAAGCGCCCGACGTGCATGTCCAGCCGGCTGTCGCACCGCCACCTGAAGCGGAAGCCCCGGCCAAGAAGAAGCGCTCGGTGCGCTCCCTCCTGCTGCCGATCATCGGCCTTGCCCTTTTGAGTGGCGGCGCCTGGTATGGCTATGACTACTGGACCACGGGCCGCTTCATGATCTCGACGGACGACGCCTATGTCCAGGCCGACATGGCGTTCGTCTCGCCAAAAATTTCCGGCTATGTCGACCAGGTCCTGGTCAGCGAGAACCAGCAGGTCAAGGCCGGCGATCCGCTGCTGACGATCGATGCCGGCGACTACAAGATCGCCGTTGCCCAGGCCGAGGCGCAGATCGCCACGCTGGCCAAGACGCTCGACCGCATCGACGCGCAGACCAAGGCCGCGCAGGCTTCCCTGCAGCAGGCACAGGCGCAGAAGGTCGCCGACCAAGCCGCCGCCGACAATGCCGGCCGTGCCCAGCAGCGCGCCGCGCAACTGGTCAAGACGCATGTCGGCACGCAGGCACAGCTGGACGACGCCCAGACCGCGCTCGACCAGGCCAAGGCGGCGCTCGTCGGCGCCGACGCGCAGATCGCCGCCGCGCAGGCCAATATCGGCGTGCTCGAGGCGCAGCGCGCGGAATCCGCCAGCACGCTGGCCTCGCTGCAGCTCGGCCGCGACAAGGCCGCGCGCGACCTCTCCTTCACCGTGCTCAAGGCGCCATATGACGGCGTCGTCGGCAATCGCTCCGTCGAACAGGGCGATCTGGTCAGCCCCGGCCAGAAGCTCGCCGTGGTCGTGCCGATGGACAAGCTCTACATCGTCGCCAATTTCAAGGAGACGCAGCTTGCCCGGCTGGTGCCCGGCGAAAAGGTCAACATCTCGGTCGACGCCATCGACGGCCAGCCCATCCAGGGGACCGTCTCCTCGCTGGCGCCGGCCTCGGGCGCGGTGTTTTCGCTGCTGCCGCCGGAAAACGCCACCGGCAACTTCACCAAGGTGGTGCAGCGCGTGCCGGTCCGCATCGACGTGCCCGCCGATGCGCTGAAGACCGGCAAGCTGCGCGCCGGCTTGAGCGTCGTCGTGGCCGTCGACAGCCGTACCGCGCCCGCCGCGACCAGCAACTAAGCGCTTTTCGGAGGGCGGCTTGGTGGCTGATTGAAGCACCGAGCCGCCCGGCCTGCCTCAACGAGGCCCCAAGGAGGGCCAGGAAATGGCAACCGCAACCATCACCGCAGGATCGCCGCCGGCAATGCCGGCCGCGCCCGACACGATTTCGACGCGCCGCGTCATCGCCTTCCTGGCGATGGTGTTCGGCATGTTCATGGCGATCCTGGACATCCAGATCGTCTCGGCCTCGCTGGCCGAGATCCAGGCCGGCCTCAGCGCAAGCTCCGACGAGATCCCGTGGGTGCAGACGGCGTATCTGATCGCCGAGGTGGTCATGATCCCGCTGTCGGGCTTCCTCAGTCGCATGCTGTCGACGCGCGTGCTGTTCACCGTCGCGGCGGCGGGCTTCACCGCGGCCAGCGCCCTTGCAGCGACCGCCACCAACATCGACCAGATGATCGTCTACCGCGCCGTGCAGGGCTTCATAGGCGGCGGCATGATCCCGAGCGTCTTCGCCGCCGCCTTCACCATCTTTCCGCCGTCGCGCCGCGCCATCGTCTCGCCGATGATCGGCCTGGTGGCGACGCTGGCGCCGACCATCGGCCCGACCGTCGGCGGCTATATCAGCCACGCCTTTTCCTGGCACTGGCTGTTCCTGGTCAATGTCGTGCCGGGCATTCTGGTGGCGACCGCGGCCTGGACGCTGATCGATTTCGACAAGCCCAATCTCAAGCTGTTCTCGAAGTTCGACTGGTGGGGCCTCGCCGGCATGGCGGCCTTCCTCGGCTGCATGGAATATGTGCTGGAAGAAGGCCCGAACAATGACTGGATGCAGGACCAGGGCGTGTTCATCTGCGCCATCGTCATGACCATCGGCGCGGTGATCTTCTTCTGGCGGGTTTTCACCGCCGAGGAACCGATCGTCGACCTCAAGGCGTTCAGCAACATCAACTTCGCCTTCGGCTCGCTGTTTTCCTTCGTCATCGGCATCGGCCTCTATGGCCTGACCTATCTCTATCCGGTCTTCCTCGGGCGCATCCGCGGCTACGATTCGATGATGATCGGCGAAGCGCTGTTCGTCAGCGGCCTGGCCATGTTCGTCACCGCGCCCATTTCCGGTATCCTGTCCAGCAAGATGGATCTGCGGCTGATGATGATGATCGGCCTTTTCGGCTTCGCCACGGGAACGTGGTGGATGACGCACCTGACCGCCGACTGGGATTTCTACGAGCTGCTCATCCCGCAGATCCTGCGCGGCTGTTCGATGATGCTGTGCATGGTGCCGATCAACAACATCGCGCTCGGCACCTTGCCGCCGGACCGGTTGAAGAATGCCTCCGGCCTGTTCAACCTGACACGTAACCTCGGCGGCGCGGTCGGCCTTGCCCTCATCAACACGGTGCTGATCGACCGCAATGCCTTCCACTACGCCCGGCTCGCCGAGCACGTGCAGTGGGGCAGTGCCGCCGCGCAGACCAAGCTGCAGAACATGACGCTCAATTTCGAGCAGACCACCGGCCTGGATGCCTCAACTGCGGCGATCTCCAAGCTGTCGGGCATGGTCCAGCAGCAGGCGGCGCTGCTGTCGTTCATGGATGTGTTTTATCTGCTTACGGTGCTGTTCGGGACGCTGGGGTTCTTCACCATGCTGATCAAGAAGCCGGCCGCGCCCGGTGGTGGCGGAGGCGGCGGGCACTGATAGCAATTCCAGGAAATGGTGAAGTGGTTTTCCTGGAACTGCGTGAAACAAAGAAAAGTGGGCAGCGGTTTCGGGAAGCTCCTCCAGTCCACGCCCGAAGCTCTGACCCACGCAAAAAACTCCGGGCCGCAAAGCCCGGAGTTTTTTATTGCCCTTGGTGTCGTCAGGCGGTCGCGGGCTTGAAGCTCAGCGCCACGCCGTTGATGCAGTGGCGCAGGCCGGTGGGCGCCGGGCCATCGTCGAAGACGTGGCCGAGATGGCCGCCGCAGCGCCGGCAATGCACTTCGGTGCGGGTCATGCCCAGCGAGCGGTCCTCGGTCTTGCCGATGCCGTTGGCGATCTCCTGCCAAAAGCTCGGCCAGCCGGTGCCGGAATCGAATTTCGTCTCCGAGGGATAGACCGGCAGGTCGCAGCCGGCGCAGGCGAAGATGCCCTTGCGGTGTTCGTTGAGCAGCGGGCTGGTGCCGGGATACTCCGTGCCCTCCTTGCGCAGCACATTGAAGGCGGCCGGCGACAGGATGGCCTTCCATTCGTCGTCGGTCTTGGTGACCTCGAATTTCTCGGCGGCCAGTGCGGCCTGCGGGGCGCCCATGCGCAGCATTGCTGCCGCGGCTCCAACGACGCCGATGGCGGCGGCACCGCTCAAAAGAAAGTCGCGACGGTTCATGACCAGTTCCTCCTGTCGTCCGTTTTGCCAAACTATACCCGCCACGCGAAAGTCAAAAGCCGGTGGCGGCTGCTCTCAAACGAACCCCGCGCCGTTCCACGATTGACCATGGAACGGCGCGGAGCACGCATGTCGATAGCGGATCACGGGAGCGAGACGACGCGATCGACGGAGAGCTCTTGCAACGGGTTCGTCCGCGACAGCCTCCCCGTTACATCCTCCACCCGATCACATCTTCGGGAGCAGAACCTTGTCGATGACGTGGATGACGCCGTTGGACTGTTCGACATCGGCGATCGTCACATTGGCGACATTGCCGTTCTCGTCGGTGACGGTGACCTTGCCGCCATCGGCCTTGAGCGACAGTTCGCAGCCGCCGACCGTCTTGACCTTGTGTGTGCCGCCGTCGGCCTTGGCCATCGCGACCACGTCAGCCGCCATGGCCTTGGCGCCAATGACATGGCAGGTCAGGATCTTGGTGAGCTTGTCCTTGTTCTCGGGCTTGAGCAGCGTGTCGACCGTACCGGCCGGCAGCGCGGCGAAGGCTTCGTTGGTCGGCGCGAAGACGGTGAACGGGCCGGCGCCCTGCAAGGTCTCGACCAGGCCGGCGGCCTTGACGGCGGCGACCAGGGTCGTGTGATCCTTGGAATTGACGGCGTTGTCGACGATGGTCTTGTTGGCATACATGGCGGCGCCGCCGACCATCGGGTTTTCAGCATAAGCAGCCGTGGCAAGCGCCGAGACAGCGATCGTACCGGCGAGCAAAAGGGTGGCGAATCTACGCATTGTATTAAAACTCCTCGGGTTTTCTCTTCCCATCTTTGGGGACGCGAGGAGATACGAGACACAAACGCGTGAGTTTCAGAATGTTTTTGAATTTTCAATTTAATCGTGCGGTCGAGAGATTTATTCGACTCAATATTTTGCCGGCTTACGCGTCTGTTTAGACACGCATGACATAAGATGCATTGGAATTATTCTGGTGACGGTTTCGCGGTGAGGAGACGAGGTCAGATGCTCTTCAGGTCGCCCGCGGCCACCACCGGCCCGGTGGGCTGCCCGGTAGGCGAACCACCGGCGGGCTCAAGACTGACGGCCAGCACCGCACCTTGGGCAAGCTTCTGCTGGGCTGCCGGCGAGACGACGATATGCGCTGTTGACCCGACCGGGATGACACCCATCGACACCGGCGGATTCTTGCCCTCGATCATCCAAAGTTCGAAGTCCTTGCCGGAGGCACGCTCACCGGAGACATGCGACAGGCCAACCTCGTGATGCGCCGCATCATAAACGGCCAGATATTTGACGTCGCTGCCATCGGCAGCCAGCGAGGCGACGAGCCGAGCCTGCGGCTGTGCGACCGGTGGGTTGACGTAAGGGATCGCAATGTAGATCGCCAGTGCGGCGACCGCCGCGGCGGCTAGTCCGCGCCAGAAGGCGAGGCTGGACCACAGGCCGGCACGCGGTTCGGCAGGTGCCGCGGCGGCGGATGAAAATAGCCGGCCGTCGATCGCCCGCTTCACCGAAGCCGGCGGCTCGACTTCCGGATAGGCCGCGGCCAGCGGCGACAGGCGAACTTCCCAGCCATCGACGAGCCGCGCGAAATCGGTCTCGGCGTCGATGCGCCTGGAGGCTATCTGCCGCTCTTCGACCGGCAACACGCCAAGAACGTATTCGGCGGCGAACAGGTCGTCGCCCCCTCGTTCCGGTCCGTTGTCCTCTGCCAGCGTCATCTTTCCAGACATTCTCTCAGTTTCATCAGGCTGCGGCGCAGCCAGGTACGCATCGTGTTCAACGGCACGCCGTGGCGTTCCGCCAGTTCGGCATAGCTTTCGCCCTTGAGATAAGCGCCCCGGACGGCCGCCGCCCGGTCTTTTTCCAACTCGTCGAGACAATGATGGATACGCTCGGATTCGTCGCCCGCCACCACCATCGCTTCAGGCCCCGGCGCCGGATCGGCCACGTCGAGCGCGGCATCGATATCGGCGGCGGGCTTGCGCCGCGCCCTGATGCGATCGATCGCATGATTGCGCGCGATCGCTACCAACCAGGAGATCGGGCTCAGATCGGAGACAGCAAAGCGATCCGCCTTCGTCCATATCTTGACGAAGACTTCCTGCAGCGCTTCTTCAGCATCTCCCCGGTCGTTCAATACACGAAGGCATACGCCGAAAAGTTTCGCACTGGTCTGTCGGTAAAGCAGATCGAACGCTGCCCGATCCTTCATCGAAGTCCGGACGATCAGCTTGGTAATGTCCTGCGGCGTCATGCGAGCCAAATTAGGCGATTGCGTTGTATTTGCAACGCCGGAAATATGCTGTGCACCTAAAGTTCGGCGCCACGCGCAGGCTGCGATTGCCAAGGGAATTGCCGCTCACTAGCGTGGCGGCAAACGGGGGGAGCGCGCATGTCGGTCGAACGGGTCCTGTGGGAAGAAGACGCAACCGGCCTTGCCGGTCTGGTGCGCAAGGGCGAACTGACAGCGATCGAGCTGACTGAAGCGGCGATCGCCCGCGCGGAGGCAACAAGGCCCGCAATCAACGCCACGGCGGAGCCGCTCTATGAGGCGGCACGGGTCCGGGCGAAGAGCATCGACCGTTCGCTGCCGCTGGCCGGCGTGCCCTTTGCCATCAAGGATCTCGGCATCGCCGTCAAGGGCGTGCCCACGCATGGCGGCAGCCGCATTCCCGCCTGGGTGCCCGATTTCAACTCGGTGATGACGGAGCGCTACCTCGCCGCCGGACTGATCCCGATCGTCACCTCGACATCGCCGGAACACGGGCTGCGGTTGATGACCGAGTCGAAAGCCTTCGGCATCACCCGCAATCCCTGGAACACCGGCCACACCACCGGCGGATCGTCCGGCGGCGCGGCGGCACTGGTCGCCGCCGGCGTCGTGCCGGTGGCGCATGCTTCGGATGGCGGCGGCTCGATCCGGGTGCCGTCCGCCTGCAGCGGGCTTGTCGGCCTCAAGACCTCGCGCGGCCGCATTCCGCTGTCGCCGCTGGTGAGCGAGAGCTGGTACGGCATGGTCGTCGATCACGCCGTCACCCGTTCGGTGCGCGACTGCGCCGTGCTGCTCGACCTCACTCACGGTCCCGATCCGCTGGCGCCTTATGCCGCGCTGCCGCCCAAGGGCCCGTTCGCCGCGGCCGCCGCGCGCGATCCCGGCAAGCTCAAGCTGGCGGTGTACCGCAAATCACCCCTCGGCCTGCCGATCTCGGCCGAGACGCTCAAGGCGCTCGACATTGCGGTGGCGCTCGCCCGCGAGGGCGGCCATACCGTCGAGGACATCGAGCTGCCCTTCATCGGCCGCGAGTTCTTCGCCGATTTCTGCACGACGGTCGCCTCCGCCGTTGCCGGTTCATTGCGGGGTGAAGCGCTGCGCGTCGGCCGCTCCGTGACGGGCGACATCGAGCGCGCCACGCGGGTGCTCGGCCGGTTGGGCGAATTGGTCTCGGCCGGCGAGGTCTATGCCAGCCTGCAGCGGCTGCACGCCGCCTCACGGCGGATGATCGAGGAAACCGCGCAGTACGACGCCGTCCTCATGCCCATCATCGCGCACCCGCCGCTTCCCTGCGGCGCCATGGATCCCAAAGGTGCCGACGAACTGATCGAAAACCTGCTCGACAAGCTTCACCTCACCCCGTTGCTCAGGATCAAGCCCCTGTTCGGCCAGTTGATGGACAAGAGCCTTTGGTTCACGCACTGGCCGGCGATCCACAATGTCAGCGGCCAGCCGTCGATCGCGTTGCCCGTCCATGTCACGGCGGCCGGCCTGCCGCTCGGCATCCAGGCCGCCGGCCGGCCGGGCGACGAGGAAACGCTTTTGTCGTTCGCCGCGCAGATGGAGAAAATCTCGGGCTGGCTTGGCCGCAGGGCGCCGCTGATGGTGCCGTCACAATGACGACACCGTGAACCGACTATGACAGCAATGCCATTTGCGGCTCGCGTCAATTCCCGCTAAGACGCCGCCGTCCTTAGCTAGTATTATCCAGGGAACCACGCCGATGACGGACGTCGCCGCCACCGCCGAAATGCAGGCCGCCCTCTTGTCGCGCGCGCTGCCTTACATGCAGCGCTACGAGCACAAGACGGTCGTGGTGAAATATGGCGGCCATGCCATGGGCGATCTCGAACTCGGCAAGGCCTTCGCCCGCGACATCGCTCTGCTCAAGCAGTCCGGCGTCAATCCGATCGTCGTCCATGGCGGCGGTCCGCAGATCGGCGCCATGCTGGCCAAGATGGGCATCGAATCCAAGTTCGAGGGCGGGCTGCGCGTCACCGACCAGAAGACGGTCGAGATCGTCGAGATGGTGCTGGCGGGCTCGATCAACAAGGAGATCGTCGCGCTGATCAACGCCGAGGGCGAATGGGCGATCGGGCTCTGCGGCAAGGACGGCAACATGGTTTTCGCCGAAAAGGCGCGCAAGACCATGATCGACCCCGACTCCAACATCGAGCGCGTGCTCGATCTCGGCTTCGTCGGCGAGCCGGTCGAGGTCGACCGCACGCTGCTCGATCTTCTGGCCCGCTCCGAAATGATCCCGGTGCTGGCGCCGGTGGCGCCCGGCCGCGACGGCCACACCTACAACATCAACGCCGACACGTTTGCAGGTGCCATCGCCGGCGCCTGCAAGGCTTCGCGCCTTTTGTTCCTCACCGACGTGCCCGGCGTGCTCGACAAGAACAAGAAGCTGATCGATGAGCTGACGGTCGCCGAGGCCAAGGCGCTGATCAAGGACGGCACCGTGTCGGGCGGCATGATCCCGAAGGTCGAGACCTGCATCGAGGCGATCGAGCGGGGCGTCGAGGGCGTCGTCATCCTCAACGGCAAGACGCCGCATTCGGTGCTGCTCGAACTGTTCACCGAGCACGGCGCCGGCACGCTGATCGTGCCGTAGCCGACGATCAGCCGGCTAACTTCTGTTCTCCTGGCACCTGACTGCCCTCGATGACGGGGACGGCCAGCTTTCGCGCCGGGCGTGAAACCCTCATCGATTCCTCTTCGGCGTCCTGCGGCGCGCCCCAGAATTCGGCCAGCGTCGGACCATCCTTCACACGGCGGTCCGTCGCCAGGAATCCCCAGACCTCGCGGAACCAGACGCGGCGGCCCATTTGCGTGTACCAGCGCATCGAGTGCCGCTGCTCGGGATCGGGATGAAACAGGATGCGCGCCAAAGCCTTCGGCCGCGATTGCACCGCCACTTCGATCAGCTTGACCGAAAAGAACAGCATCCACGGCTTCAGCCGGGTCATGTGCAGGACTTGGTGTTTGTAATCCCATAGACGCGCGTCCTGCTGGATGACCTTGCGGTCGCGCGCGATGCGGAAGAACGGCGTCCAGCGGTGCGGCGTAACATAGAGCGCCTGGATCTGGTCGGGATCGTAGGCGAGGAGCTGACGAAAGCCGCGCCACAGATCGCGAAAACCCTCGTCCTCGAAGCCGGCCACCCAGGTCGCCATCGACAGGATGCCGTGCTTTCGCAACAGCCGGATCGCCTCGCGGTCGGATGAGGTGCTGCCGCCCTTGCGGATCAATTGCAGCGTCTGCTCGTCGGTGTTTTCCATGCCGAGCAGCCAGCGGATGACGCCGGCCTTGCGGTAGAGATGCAGCATGTCGGCGTCGCGCACGATGTCGTCGGCGCGCGTCGATCCGACGATCAGCACCGGCACGTTCTCGGCGATCATCGCATCCAGGAAAGCGCGCCAGGCCTTTTTTGAGACGGTCGGGTTCTCGTCGGCGAGGTTGACCAGCTCGACGCCGTGCTCGCGGTGCAGCCAGGCGATCTCCTGCGCGAATTTCTTGGGGTCGCGGTGCCGCCAACGGGTCCAGAAGCCGCGCTGGCCGCAATAATTGCACAGATGCGGGCAGCCGCGCGAAAACTGCATGACCACGGCACGCTTGCCGCCCCAGTAACTGTATCTGCGGTGGTCGATCAGTTCCCAGCCGACGCGGTAGGCATCGAGATCGGCAATCGTCATCGCTGCCTGCGTGGCGAAGGGACGGCGAAGATCGTCGCGATAGGCGATGCCGGCAACGCTTGCCGGCGGCTGGCGCATTTCCACCGCCTCGACCAGCGCCATCACGGTCGCTTCGCCCTCGCCGCGCACGATGAAGTCGAAAACGTCCGCTTCTGCCAGTATGTCGCGCCAATGATAGGTCGGGAAGACGCCGCCATAGATGACGATCGTCGCCGGCGCGCGCGCCTTGATCATGCCGGCGATCAACAAGGCGGTCGGATGCGCCGAAGTGGATCCGGAATGGCCGATCAGGACGAAGTCGGGACAGTCCTCCAAGGCTTCCGCGACGACTGTGGCAAGCGGCATCGGCCCGAACTCGGCATCGACGAGCCGCACCTGGTGGCCGGCATCGATCAGCGGGCCGCCGATGGCCAGCAGGCCGAGCGGCGGCAGGTGATCGTCGGGCACGCGGCTGCCGATGGCGGTGTGCGGCGGATTGATCAGGACGATGTTCATGGCGGACCTCCGGGGAAGTTGGTCCGCGCATGCTGGGTGGCGATCGTGCCGCCCGATTGGCCTGTTTCAGCAGTTTGCTTGCAGCTTTTCCGCAGAAACGGGGAAGCGCCCTCACCGCCTCAGATGCGCGAGCGGCACGTGGCCGGGTCCCTTGATGTTTTGCAGCACCAGCTGCGTGTGGACGTCGCGCACCCCGTCAAGCCGCATCAGCCGGTGCATCACGAAGGCGTTGAGTTCGTCGACCGAGGGCACCATGACATGCAGCAGGAAATCGTGGTCGCCGGTCATCGTCCAGCACGATGACACCTCGTCCATGCGCTGCACGGCGGCAATGAAGCTTTCGGGCGAGCCGTCGCTGTGGCTGACCAGGCGCACTTGGATGAACACCTCGACCATCAGGCCGACCGCGCGGCGGCTGATCACGGCGGCAAATCCCTTGATGATGCCGGCTTCCTGCAGCGCCTCGAAGCGCCGCGCGCAAGGCGTGGTCGACAGGCCGATCTCCTGTGCCAGCTCGGAGACGGGCTTGCGCCCATCGCGTTGCAGGACATCGAGCATCTTGATCTCGAAGTCGTCAAATTGAGGCATTTTCACTCCCCTGATCCCAATTATGAGTGAATATTATCCCGATTGCCGCCAGCGAGCCATCATCAAAACCGATTTGCCTCGGCAAATCCGGTTAACCTCTTCTCAGCCACTGATGATTTGCGAGGGAGAGACAGCCATGACGACGATGAGCGTTGCCGAATATGCCCGCGACTGCGCGGCACAGGGTTTGCGCGGCGACTATTCGGTCTGCCGCGCCGATTTCACCGTGGCGCAGGATTATGACTACAGCGCCGAGGAGCAGGCCGTGTGGCGCACGCTCTGCGACCGCCAGACCAAGCTGACGCAAAAACTCGCCCATCATTCCTATCTCGACGGCGTCGAGAAGCTTGGCCTGCTCGACCGCATCCCCGATTTCGCTGACGTCAGCGCCAGGCTGCGCGAGCTGACCGGCTGGGAGATCGTCGCCGTGCCGGGCCTCATTCCGGCCGCACCCTTCTTCGATCACCTTGCCAACCGCCGCTTCCCGGTCACCAACTGGCTGCGCAGCAGGCAGGAACTCGACTACATCGTCGAGCCGGACATGTTCCACGATTTCTTCGGCCATGTGCCGGTGCTGTCGCAGCCGGTGTTCGCCGACTTCATGCAAATGTATGGCAGGAAGGCCGGCGACATCATCGCGCTCGGCGGCGACGAGATGATCACACGGCTCTACTGGTACACAGCCGAATACGGCCTGATGCAGGAGGCCGGCCAGCCGCTGAAGGCCTTTGGCGCCGGGCTGATGTCGTCCTTTACCGAACTGCAGTTCGCCGTCGAAGGCAAGGACGCCCACCATGTGCTTTTCGACCTGGAAACGGTGATGCGCACCGGCTACGAGATCGACAAGTTCCAGCGCGCCTATTTCGTTCTGCCGTCCTTCGACGCCTTGCGCGATGCCTTCCAGAGCGCGGATTTCGAGGCGATCGTCGCGCGCCGCAAGGGGCAACCGGCGCTCGACCCGGCGACGGTCTAATGCGTTTCGGTCAAAAATGACCTCGCCATTAGGGTAGACTAAGGCGCGTCGCATGAGTCCCTCTCGACGCGACGCGCCTTAGACGCTTTGATCCCGACAGATTATTGCAGGGCGGCGGGGTTCATCCACAGGAACTCCCAGACGTTGCCGTCAGGGTCTTCGATGTGGCGGTTGAACATGAAGCCGAGATCCTGCGCCGGATTGGGATCAGCGCGGCCGCCTGCCGCCACGCCCTTCTCGATCACGGCATTGACGTCGTCCTTGCTGTCGGTGGTGAGAGCGATCAGCATCTGGCTTTCACGCTTGGGGTCGCCGATCTGCCTTGCCGTGAACTGGCCGTAATGCTGATGCGTAAGCAACATGACTCCAATGGAGTCCGAGAACATGATCGAGCTGGCCTGGTCGTTCGAGAACTGCGAATTCAGCGTGCCCCCGATCGCGAGATAAAAGTTGGTCGCTGCCTGCAGATCGCGCACCGGCAGATTTATGAAGATCATCTTGGTCATCGGTCTAAAGCCTTGCCTTCGTTGACAGGTACTAGTCAGTCCAGTACCGTTTGACGACTATCATGCAGGAACGGTACCGTCTAGTACCGGTCAAGGAGCGCCATGCAAATCGAAGGGGAGACCAGATCGGCACGCAAGGATCGTGAAATCATCCAGGCGGCCACGGCGGCGTTCATCGCCAAGGGCTATGATGGAACCAGCATGGAGGAAATCGCCACCAGGGCGGGAGCTTCCAAGCAGACTGTCTACAAGCATTTCACGGACAAGGAGACGCTTTTCGCCGAAGTCGTTCTATCAACCGCGACCCAGGTCAACGATATCATCGAGTCCGTGACGACACTGCTTTCAGAGGCGAAATTCATGCAGGGTGGCCTGCAGCAGCTTGCCCGACGTTTGATAACGCTGCTCATGGATGAAGAGTTGTTGAAGCTGCGACGCCTGATCATCGCCAATGCGGATCGAATGCCGCAGCTTGGTCGCAGCTGGTACGAAAAAGGTTTTGAGCGCATGTTGGCCTCGATGGCGTCGTGCTTTCAAAAGCTCACCAATCGGGGACTGATGCAAACCAGCGACCCCCATCTGGCAGCCAGCCATTTGTTTGGAATGCTTCTCTGGATCCCCATGAATGAAGCCATGTTCACTGGGAGCAACCCGCGCTCCAAGGCCGAACTTGAACGGCACGCGGATGCCTCGGTAGAGGCGTTTCTTGTCGCCTATGGCGTCCAGCCTAAATAGTCCGTCGCCCGCCGACGTTTGCGGCAAAGCCGGCCGGGTGTTGGCCGCGGAGGCGTCCCGCCACGCGCTACAATGCGTAGATGGTGCGGTTGAACTTCGTCTCCATCACCACATGGGAAGCGGTTTTGACGACGCCGCTGATTTCATTGACGGCATTCACCTCCCGGTTCAGCTTCTCGAGCGTCTCGGCGGCCAGGTGAATGATCAGGTCCCACTCGCCGGTTATGGCGTAGACCGCCTGGATCGAAGGCATCGCCTTGATCTTCCTGGAGACGTCCGGATAGCTCTTGTTGTTCAAGGCGGCGAGCGTGAAACAGTGGACCGCGTTCTGGGCCACCGCCTTGGCCAGCCGCACGGTATAGCCTTCGATAATGCCGCCGGCCTCCAGCTTCTGTATCCGCTCCTGCAGCGCAGTCCGCGATACGCCGAGCTGCCGTGCCAGTGAAGCGACCGGCTCACGCGCATTCTTTTGCATGAGCGCGAGCAGCTGACGATCCTTCTCGGTCAATTCCACAAACAAATCCTCTCGCTCGATCCGCGCTGTAACCGCCGCGCGATCCTATCGGCTGAACCGCCTCCGCGACAATCGGGAAGACTGGCTGGAAGACTGGCCGGGGCGAACAGCACAAGGCGAACCTTTCAGGCACTTTGCCGTCTCAAGGCACGCAATGACTGCGTAATCGCCATTATCGCGCATTTCGCCGGGTGGAAGCCTGCTTTTTGCGACCTGACTGTCTGGGGCACAAACGCCGGTCCATCAGGGGGAACAAGCCCCGGCGTGGGGCACAAACCAATCCGCGTTGGACTTGTGCAGAAGCGCTGAGGTCCAACGTTACGCATCCTATCAGTTTCAACCACAAGGGAGGGATAACTTTGAAAAAGCTGCTCGATTTAGCCATTCTTGCCGCCGCGACATTCGCTATCACGACGGCCGCCATGGCCGGGGAAACCCTGGACCGCGTCACGTCGAAAAAGGCGATGGTCATCGCCACCAACGCCGCCTGGCCGCCACAGAGCTTCCTCAACGACAGCAACGAACTCGCCGGTTTCGACATCGACGTCTCGCGCGAGATCGGCAAGCGGCTTGGTGTCGAGGTCTCGTTCGAAACGCCCGACTGGGCGACGCTGACCGGCGGCCGCTGGCAGGGACGCTACGACCTCGGCGTCGGATCGGTCACCCCGACCAAGGCCCGTTCCAAGGTGATCGACTTTGTCGGCATCTATTATTACAGCCCTTATGTCTATGTCGTGCACAAGGACAGCGGCGCGAAGTCGGTCGCCGATCTCAACGGCAAGATCATCGGCGTCGAGACGGCCACCACCTCGGAGGATTTCATCCGCCGCAAGCTCGAAATCGACGCACCCGGCCTGGCTCCCATCGAATACAAGCTCGAACCGGGCGAGGTCCGCACATACGCGGATTCGATGCTTCCCTTCGATGATTTGCGGCTTGGAGACGGCGTGCGCCTGAACGCCGTGATCGCGCCTGAGCAGACGGCACAGAACGCCATCAAGAACGGTTATCCCGTGAAGATCCTGGAAGGCGAGTACGCCTTCCGCGAGCCGCTCGTCGTCATCGCCGAGAAGAAGGATCCCGAGTGGACCGCAAAGGTCGCTGGCATCATCACCGGGATGAAGACCGATGGCACGCTCGCCGCGCTGACCACGAAGTGGTACGGCAAGGACTACAGCGCCAAGTGAGGTCATTCCGCCGGCTGCCCTCGGCCGCCGGCGGCGTTACCCCGCAAAATGAACCACCACTCACAGCAAAAGTCGCCGATGGCCTATCCGGACACCTATTACGCCCGCACCCTGACCGACCGGAAGACGAGGCCGCCGCTGCAAGGCGAGGCGCGATGTGACGTGGCCGTCGTCGGCGCCGGGTTGGCCGGGCTGACGACGGCGCTGCAACTGGCGCGCGCCGGACTGCATGTCGCCGTGCTGGAAGCCCAGCTCGTCGGCTTTGGCGCTTCGGGCCGCAATGGTGGTTTCGTCACGCCCGGCTTCGCCACCGGCGGCGACAACATCGCCGCACGTGTCGGCGGCGAGGCAGCGCGCGACCTGCACCGGCTGTCGATCGAAGGCGTCGAATTCGTCCGCGACACCATAGAGGCGCTCGCAATATCGGCCGCCGAGCCGCGCGCCGGCCTGCTCAGCGTCCTGCGCTACGACGATGGCGACGCGCTGAAGGCCTATGCCGACCAGATGGCACGCGACCATGGTTACGAGCTTCAATATCTGCGCCGGGAAGACGTCCGATCGGCGCTGAAGTCCGCCCGCTATTACCAGGGCCTGCGCGACCCAAACGCCTTTCACATCCATCCGCTCAACTATCTGCGTTGCCTGGCCGACGAAATCGAGCGCCTGGGTGGCAAGATCCATGAGAGCTCCGAGGTCGTGCAATGCGACCTGTCGGGAACGCAAAAGATGCTGCGCACCAGACAGGGCACGCTTCGGGCGCCCCAGATCGTGCTGGCGACCGGCGGCTACACCGGGCCGGTATTCGCTCAACTCCACCGCGCTTTCCTGCCGATCGCGACCTATGTCATGGTTTCCGAGGCGGCTCCCCGCCTCATCGCGCAGGCCGTCGCCACCACGGATGCCGTCGGCGACAACAGGCGGGCGGGCGACTATTATCGTCTGGTCGAGAACGGCAATCGCCTCTTGTGGGGCGGGCGCATCACCACGCGCGCCGCTTCCGCCGACGCGCTGGCGCGCGAATTGCGCCGCGAGATGGTCGGCACCTACCCGCAGCTTGCCGGTCTCAAGACCGAATTGGCCTGGTCGGGTCTGATGTCCTATGCCCGGCATCTGATGCCCCAGATCGGCGCGCTGCAGCCGGGTGTCTGGTACTGCACCGCATTCGGTGGCCATGGCCTCAACACCACGGCGATTGCCGGAAAAGTCGTCGCGGAAGGCATTCTGGGCGCTTCGGACCGCTACCGGCAGTTCGCGCCGTTCGGATTGAACTGGGCCGGCGGCGCCGCCGGCCTGGCCGCCGCGCAGCTCACCTACTGGAAACTGCAGGCGCAGGACTGGTGGCGGGAACGCAACGCCACCGCCAAGGTGGCGGCATGATCGGCCGGCTGATGCTCTCCCATCCAGGGCTCGCCCGCCGTGCGGCCGCGGTGTTTTTTCCGGCGCTGCTGGCCGCAGCCCTCTACGCCATGGGCATCAAGTCGAGCTGGCTCGCTACGTTGATGCCCGACGCATCCGACTGGTTGCGGGCCAACCCCGCCTTGTCGCAGGCCCTCTCCGCCGTATCGATCGCGCTGCTGGTGCTGGTGAATTGCAAGCTGCTGCTCCTCCTGCCCCGGCGCCAGCAGATCGTCGGCGTCTGGATCGAGCTGTTCGCGCTGCTGATGCTGTTCTTCTATTCCTTCGACCTCTCGCTCGCCTTCATCGCCAGAAAGATTGGTTTCCTGGTCACGCAGGGCGTCACCACGACGCTTTACATTTCGGCGATCTCGATCCTGATCGCGACCGTCATCGCGCTGGTCGGCGCCATCGCCAAGCTGACCGGAAACGGCATCGTCTACGGGCTGGCCACCTTCTACACGTCGCTGTTTCGCGGCCTGCCTCTGCTGATGCAGATCTACATCATCTATCTCGGCCTGCCGCAGGTCGGCTATGTGATCGGCGCGGTGCCGGCGGGCATCGTGGCGCTGTCGCTGTGCTACGGCGCCTACATGACCGAGATCTTCCGCGCCGGCATCGAAAGCATCCCGCGCGGCCAAAGCGAAGGCGCCACGGCGCTCGGCCTGAGCCCGGGCCAGACCATGGCGCTGGTCATCCTGCCGCAGGCTATGCGGGTCATCATCCCGCCGACCGGCAACCAGTTCATCGCCATGCTGAAGGATTCCTCGCTGGTGTCCGTCGTCGGCGTTTGGGAGATCATGTATCTCGCCCGCACGATGGGCCAGACGGAGTTCCGTCATATCGAGATGCTGATCACCGCCTCGATGATCTACTGGGCCCTGTCGATCGCGCTCGAATTCGGCCAGGCCTATCTCGAACGGCGTTTCGGCCGATCGGGTCGCCAGGTGTGATCCGGCGGCCTAAAGTGTGCCGGAACGGTCCATGCGACATGTTTAGCGCACCCGGGGCGCCTCGGCCTTCAACCGCTTGAGCTGGGCGCGTTGCAGGTCGAGCGCGCTGGCGGCCGCCGCCGTTCTGGTGCGCATCGCCGTCCAAGGCTTTTGAAGCCGCTGCCGGCGCCATCATTGGCGCCTGGCTTGCCGGCCGCTGCGATTGGCGGGCCGACTTTGTCGGTCCTCAGACGAAGACCACCTTGCGCAGGTGCTCGCCCAACCGGCAGGCGAGCGCGGTGATGGTCGTCGTCGGGTTGGCTTGGCCCGACGTGCAGAACACCGAAGAGCCACCGACATAGAGATTGTCCATGCCATGCACCTTGCAATTGGCATCCACCACGCTCCTGGTCACGTCGGTGCCCATGCGCGTGCCACCCATATGATGGTGCCCCGCCGTTTCTTCGTCGGTCGGATAGTCCGCGCCATTGCCGATCCAGTCGGCGATGCGCACACGGCCCAGGTTCTTCTCGATCAGCGTGGCGCCGAACAGTCTCAGCCCTTCGAGCAGCGTGCGCCGTTCCAGCTCCGATTTCTTCCAATGCAGCTCGATGCGCGGCACACCGGCATGATCGACATCGGTTTTCGACAGTTCGATCTGGTTGGAGGCGAGCGGCGCCTGCTCCCAGGCGACATAGAGCTGCGCGGCACAACGCAAATTCTGGCTGAGCTTGGATGACATCCATTCGGCCATGTTTGGCGCCGTGCAGGCGAGATCGGCGATGAGGTTCTTGACGCCAGGATATGGCTTCTCGATCAGCCTGATACCGAAATTCATGATCCGCAGCCGCTCCATCGCGGCAAGCGTCGGCGAGAAGAAGGCCTCGTTGACGGCATCGACCTCGAAGGCACCATAATTGCCCAGGATGGCATCGCCGCCCTCGAAGGTCGGATGCTCCATCCAATAGCGGCCAAGGGCCGTGGCGTTCGGCACCACACCGCCATTGGAGCGCTGGTTCGACCATAGAAGCAGCCGCGAGTTCTCCAGACCGCCGGTGCAGACGATGAAGTAATCGGCCGCGAACGAGCCGGCGTCCTGCCCGTTGGACCACAGCCTGGCGCCCGTCACCCGCTTGCCGTCGCCGGCGAGCTCGGTGGCGTAGGTGTTGAGCACGACGGCGATGTTCTTGCTCTTGTCGAGCTCGTCGGCGAATTTTTCGGCGAACCGCACCGCCGGACTCTTGATCAGCTGCACCCAGCGAATGTCATCCGAGATCGGCACGTCGGGCCGGAAATCGGGAAGGTCGAGGATGTCGCGCACCTCCGGCAGGTAAGGTTCGATATCGGCGCGGCGGATCGGCCAGCCCGTGTCGGGCGCCCAGGCCTTCGGCTCGAAATCCTGTTTGTCGAGCACGCGGCACCAGCCGGCCCAGTGATTGGAGCTGCCGCCCATGAGCCGCAGCCGGGTGATGTCGAGATCGAAATAGAAATCGCCAACCGTGGTGCCGCGGTAGAAGTCCTGGGACTCGTCGCTGAAGTCCCGCGATCCGGCTTCCATCACCACGACCGGGATGCCGGCCGCACCAAGTTTTCTAGCGATCGTGGTGCCGGCCGGACCGGAACCAAGGATGCAGACCTTCGGCGCGAAATTGGCGGCGCGATACGCCTCATAGCTGTCGAAGATCATGCCAGGTCGCTCCGCTTCAGGATCCAGCCATTGACCTCGACGATTTCGTCAGGGTCGGCCCGCGACGGAGCGGCATGATCGGCATTGGCATCCGGCCGATTGCGGAACAAGGACAGGGCAGGCAGGGCAATCAGCGTCTGCACGAGCGTGCGGCGCGACATTCTTTTGATGAAGAAACTCATGACAGGCCTCTCGGGGCAGGGCTTCGATGCGCGCATGACGTTCCCCGAACGGCACACGCATCGTCACGCAAGCCAGTATCGTGCCACGCATGGCCTCAACGCGGTGAAAAGGCTGATAAGCGGTACAACCGAATGCAAACAGGGTTAGAAATCCCTTAACGGGCCGAGTGTATCGACCCGCCGGCTCACGCGGCCGCGGAAATGTCCGTGTCCAGCATCGTCAGGTTGCGGCCCGCATGCTTGGCCTGATAGAGACGCCGGTCGGCGGCCCGCATCAGTTCGGAGACGTTGGCCTCCTCGCCGCAGACGGTGCCGCCAATGCTGACAGTGAGCGGAATGGTCCTTTCGTCGACCGGCCGGAAGCGGATCAGCTCGACCTCGCGGCGAATGCGCTCGGCGACGCGTTTGGCCTCCTGCTCGGTGGCTCCGACCAGATACGCGCCGAACTCCTCGCCGCCGATGCGGCCGAGCACGTCACCGTTGCGCACGCCGCGCTCGATGGCGCTGGCGATCAGCAGCAGCGCATCATCTCCGGTCAGGTGGCCGAAACTGTCATTGATCGCCTTGAAATGGTCGGCGTCGATGATCAGCAGCGCGCCGCGGTCGGACTTGCGCCGGGACCCGTCCAGCGCGGCAAAGAAGCTCTCCCGGTTGAGCATGCCGGTCATGTCGTCGCGGCTCGCCTTTTCCGCCAGGCGGCGGTGCGCGGCGGCGAGCTGGGCATGGGCGCGGGCAAGTTCGCGATGCGCGTTCTTCAGCCTGTCGCTCTGCCAGAACGTGCTGGCGCAGGCTGCCCAGGCAAGGACCAGCGGACAGAGGGTCGAGGTCAGCCAGATCGTGCGCGTGATCGGGAATCCCATGGCTGGGACGATGATCAATGTCAGCAGGAGGGAAGCGGCTACGGAGGCGAAAGCGATGGCGGCGGATCTCAGTATAATGCTGTTCATCGCGAACTCCCCACAGGACTGTCTCTGTGCCAGCAAGCCCTGAAGGCCACCTTTCCCGGATGGTTAAAATTTGAATCGCCAGGCCATTTCTGCAACCTCAACGGGCAGAAGTTGTGGATAAAGTCCCTTTCGGAATCTCTGTTTCATGCCATAAGGAGCCCATGACGACGCTTCCCGATCCCACCCGCTTCGCCCACGTCACCGACTGGGTGTTCGACCTCGACAACACGCTCTATCCGCACCACTCGAATCTGTTCTCGCAGATCGACGTCAAGATGACTGCCTATGTCGGGGAGTTGCTGGCGTTGCCGCGCGAGGAGGCGCGCAAGCTGCAGAAGGAGCTCTATCGCGAATATGGCACGACGCTGAACGGGCTGATGACGCGCCACGGCATCGATCCGGACGACTTTCTCGAGAAGGTCCATGACATCGACTATTCGTGGCTGGTGCCAGATCCCGTCCTGGGCACCGCCATTCGCCAGCTTCCCGGCCGCAAGTTCATCTTCACCAATGGCGACCGCAGGCATGCCGAACGCACCGCTCGCCAGCTCGGCATCCTCGACCATTTCGACGACATCTTCGACATCGTCGCCGCCGGCCTCAATCCCAAGCCGGCGCGCCAGACCTATGAGAAATTCGCCGAGCTGCACGCCGTCACCGGCCACAACGCGGTGATGTTCGAGGATCTCGCGCGCAACCTGGCGGTGCCTAAGTCGCTGGGCATGACCACGGTTCTCGTGGTGCCGCGCAATTTCGAGCCGACCTTTTCCGAGATCTGGGAACGCGATCCAGCGCAGGAGGACGATGTCGACTATGTCACCGACGACCTGGCGACGTTTCTCACGGCGATTGTGGAGAAGGAGTAGGGCAATTAGGGAATTGGAGAACTGAGGAATTGAGGAATTGAGGAACGACCCGGCCCCCCTTTTTTCCTCAGTTCTTCAGTTCTTCAGTTCTTCAATTCCCCAGTTCAATTCCCCAGTTCCCATCCCTACTCCCCTAATTTGTAAAACCGGCTGATGATGCCCCAGGCCTCGTCGGCCGTGTCGACGAAATCGATGATGTCCTGGTCGCCGGGGCTGATCGTGCCCTGCTCGGCGAGGAAGTCGAGGTCGATCGCCCGCTTCCAGAAGGACTTGCCAAACAGGATCACCGGCACGCGCTCCATGCGCCCGGTCTGGATCAAGGTCAGGGTCTCGAAGAACTCGTCCATCGTGCCGAAGCCGCCGGGAAACACCGCCACCGCCTTGGCGCGCATGACGAAGTGCATCTTGCGGATGGCGAAATAGTGGAAGTTGAAGCACAGTTCCGGCGTCACATAGGCGTTCGGCGCCTGCTCGTGCGGCAGCACGATGTTGAGCCCGATCGACGGCGCGCCGACATCGTCGGCGCCGCGGTTTCCGGCTTCCATGACACCTGGACCGCCACCGGTCACCACGACGTATTCACGGTAATATGAGGCGGCCGACTGCTGCGAGCAGAGGCGGGCGAATTTGCGCGCCTCCTCGTAATATTTGCTGTTTTCCTCTAGGTTCTTCTTCTGCGTCTCGTTCTTGGCCGCCCAGGCCTCGCCACCGGGCTCCGGCAGACGCGCGCCGCCGAACAGGATCACCGTCGAACGGATGCCACGCTCGGCCAGGATCATTTCCGGTTTCAGCAGTTCGAGCTGCAGCCGGACCGCGCGCAGTTCGCGGCGCGTCATGAAGTCGGGATCGTTCCAGGCCAGGCGATAGGTCTCGGCCCGCGTTTGCGGCGTGTCCGGCACGCTTTTCGACCGCTCCAGATCCTCGTCCGAATGCGGCAGCGGCGTCCAGCCCGCCTTTTCCATGGGAGTCATCAAATCCACCCGTCCAATTCCTTCACTTGCGTCGTCCCGTGACGCAGCCGCGATTGACCCTCATTAAGCCTTAACATAAGCAGGTTCCGCAAACGTGTCCGGCGGTTTTGCGACAAGAACCTGCTACATGCAAAGACCCAGGCATGCAAAGCATGCCAGGGGTCCGCGCGACTTTAAAACAGGTTAAGGCGCAGCCCCTTAACAGCTTGGTAATGGAGCAAATTCATGTCGAAGCCCGATCTGGCGAGCCTCGAAAAGACCATCGACAAGGCCTTCGAGGAACGCGACGCCATTTCGACCGCGACCCGCGGCGAAGTGCGCGACGCCATCCAGTCGGCGCTCGACCTGCTCGACCACGGCACCGTCCGGGTCGCCGAGCGGCAGGCCGACGGCAAATGGCATGTCAATCAGTGGCTGAAGAAGGCGGTGCTGCTCTCCTTCCGGCTCAATCCGATGGAAATCATCAAGGGCGGCCCCGGCGAGGCCGTGTGGTGGGACAAGGTAGCGTCCAAATTCGACGGCTGGAGCGCCGTCGATTTCGAAAAGGCTGGCTTCCGCGCCGTGCCGTCGTCGATCGTGCGCCGTTCGGCCTATGTCGCACCGGGCGCCGTTTTGATGCCGTCCTTCGTCAATGTCGGCGCCTATGTCGATAGCGGCACCATGGTCGACACCTGGGCCTCGGTCGGCTCCTGCGCCCAGATCGGCAAGAACGTCCACCTTTCGGGCGGCGTCGGCATCGGCGGCGTGCTGGAGCCGATGCAGGCCGGCCCGACCATCATCGAGGATAACTGCTTCATCGGCGCGCGCTCCGAAGTCGTCGAGGGCTGCATCGTGCGCGAAGGCTCGGTGCTCGGCATGGGCGTTTTCATCGGCCAGTCGACCAAGATCGTCGACCGCGCAACCGGCGAGATCTTCTATGGCGAGGTGCCGCCGAATTCCGTCGTCGTCGCCGGCTCGATGCCGGGCAAGGCGTTTCCGAACAACGAGCCGGGTCCGGGCCTCTACTGCGCCGTCATCGTCAAGCGCGTCGACGCCAAGACCCGCTCCAAGACCTCGATCAACGAATTGCTGCGCGATTGATCTTTCAGCCCGGCAAGCGCACCTTCCGCCGGCGCGACGATCGGTCGCGCTGGTTCAACATGGAGGGGTGACATGGACTGGAAATATCTGCTGACCAGCTATGAGGGCCGCATCAACCGCGCAAAATTCTGGGCATGCGTGGGCGTCATTTTCGTCGGCGCGGTGATCGCGATGATCCTCGACAACATACTGGGCACCACATTCAACCAGATGCCTTACGGCTTTATCTATTTGCTCTACTCGCTCGCCATGCTCTATTCGATCTTCGCCGTCTATGCCAAGCGTTGGCATGATCGCGATAAATCCGGCTGGTGGACCCTGATCATCCTGGTGCCTGTCATCGGCGCGATCTGGTTCCTGGTGGAGTGCGGCATTCTCGAGGGCACCAAGGGTGCCAATCAATACGGACCGGACCCGCTTGCCTGACAGATCAGATCTCACCTGGCTTTTTTTCAAGACATCGGGCCGCGTCAGCCGCGCGGCCTATTTCCTCGGCGGATTGCTCGTCGCCATAATCCAGGCGTTCCCGCTGTACCGTTTCACACTGGTGCCGGAGGGCTCGCCCGAGAGCAACATGTGGTCGTTCATCTTCTTCATCGCCTTCATCGCCTCGCTGTGGTCCAACATCGCGCTGGCGGTGAAGCGGCTGCACGACCTCGACAAGCCGGGCATTGCCGCGCTGATCCTGTTCGTGCCGGTCGTCTCGATTGTCGCCTTTATTGTCTTGTGCCTGTTTCCAGGGCAGCCTGGACCCAATCGCTATGGCCGGCGCACCAACGAGCCGGCGCAACCCTGAGGCCCGATTCATGGGGTCGGATATCTCGCCATGCGCTACCGCACGCTTGATCCGAAACTGATCATCGAAACCGCCGAGCGGCTTGAAGGCCGCGTCGCCGAGCGTTTCCCGGACGCCGGGTTGCGCGGCGTCGCCGCCGAACTGGTGTCGCTGTCGCGCGATCTGGCCAAGGCCGCCAAGGCACTGGAAGCGCCGATCTGGTGGCTGCGCGGCATTATCGTCGCGGCCGTCATCGCCGGCGCGTTGATCTTCCTGTTTGTCGGCACCATCCTGCCGCTCATTCACATCTCCCAGGCCGACGACGCGGTGCAGTCGGTGCAAGGCATCGAAGCCACGATCAACATGATCATCCTCGCCGTGCTCGGCTTCCTTGCCCTGATCCGCACCGAGGAGCGCATCAAGCGCAAGCAGGTGTTTCGCCAGCTGCATGGCCTCAGATCGCTGATTCACGTCATCGACATGCACCAGTTGACCAAGGATCCGGCGGCGCTGTCGGCCAGTTTCAAGCCGACCTCGCACTCTCCGGCGCGCATCACCAATGCCCCGGATCTCGCGCGCTATCTCGACTATTGCTCCGAAATGCTGTCGATCACCGGCAAGATCGCGGCGCTGTTCGCGCAGTCCGTCAATGACGACGTGGTGATCGACGGCGTCAACGACATCGAGAACCTGGCGTCCAACCTGTCGCGAAAGATCTGGCAGAAGATCACGCTGATCGAGAGCCATCCGGCGGCGCTACCTGTCGCGGCGCCAGGCCCGGCGAGCCAAGCCGTTCGGCTTCCGCCGCGCGCACCAAGGCGCTGACCCGCCGGATCGTCGGCGCCGGCGTGCCGGCTTTTTCGGCCAGTAGCAAGACAGCACCCTGCAGGTCGTCGATCTCGGTCGGCCGGCCACGCTGCAAATCGTCCCACATCGACGAGCGGGCCTCGGGGTCGATTGCCAGGATGCGCCGCGCCAGTAATTTGAACAGCCAGTCGGGCAACCTCAGCACTGTCGGCAGCAGCGCCGGCCGCAGGCCGGCGATGCGCGCCGGTTCGATGCCGGAACCCTTCATCGCCCGCAAGGCCTCGTCGATCTGGCCGGCCAGGATTCGCCGCCAGCGCCTGTCGGCGAGTTCGGTCGCCAGCGGCAGGTCCGACAGCGCCACCAGCGCATTGTTCAGGTTCATCAGCAGCTTGCCCCACAGCACGGCCTTCATGTGGCCATGCGTTTCGACGGCGAGGCCTTCGACATCAAGAAAACTGGCGACATCGAGAAGCCCGGCAAGTCCCCCGTCCTCGACCATTACGTTGCCGTCGCTGGCACGGTGGACGCGCAGCGGCAGTTCGCCATCCGGCGACTGCACGACATTGAACGGCACCATGCCGGCCAGCACCGTTCGTTGGCCAAGCGCGGCGCGTAGCCTGTCGGCATTGTCGACGCCGTTCTGCAGGCTCACCACCACGGCTTCGGGACGGGCATGGGCCTTGATCAGTGCCGCCATATCCTGCGTCGCGCCGCTCTTGACGGTGACCAGTATCACATCGGCCTCCGGCAAGGCAGCGGCCGGATCGGTGGTGACGACGAGCTGTTCCGGCTTGATCAGGCGGTCGCGGCCCTCGAGGTCGCTGACACGCAATCCGCCCTGCCGCAACGCTGCTTCGATGCGCGGCCGGGCGAGCAGGACAACCTGTCGCCCGGCGAGTGCCAGGCAGCCGCCGGCATAACAGCCAATGCTGCCGGCGCCGGCAATGACGATCCTGTTTCCCCCGTTTGCCATCTCTTGCTCCGCACCAGTCCGACTATACGACATGAAAACCATAATGTCGGCGGCATCGTCGGCGATAGGGCTGGCCTCTACGTCTGGCCGTGACAGGCCCTCAGCTTTCGACTATCGCTTTTGCCATGACGCTGCCGACCGATCCCGCCGCAAACCTTGCCTCCCTCATCCGCTGTGCCTCGGTGACCCCAGCCGAAGGCGGCGCGCTCACCGCGCTGGAGGCGATGCTGAAACCGCTCGGCTTCCTCGTCGACCGGCCGGTGTTCTCCGAGGACGGCACGCCCGATATCGAGAACCTCTATGCAAGGCGTTCCGGCAACGGCCCGCATCTGATGTTCGCCGGCCATACAGACGTGGTGCCGGTCGGCGACGAAGCCGCCTGGACGCATCCGCCCTTCGCCGCAGAGATCGCCAATGGCGAGATGTATGGCCGCGGCGCGGTCGACATGAAGGGCGGCATTGCCTGTTTCATCGCGGCGGTGGCGCGCCATGTCGAGCAGAAGGGCGGCCCGAAGGGCTCGGTCTCGCTGCTGATCACCGGCGACGAGGAAGGGCCGGCCATCAACGGTACGGTCAAGCTGCTCGAATGGGCCGCGTCCAAGGGCGAGAAATGGGACGCCTCGATCGTCGGCGAGCCGACCAATCCGGATGCGCTCGGCGACATGATCAAGATCGGCCGGCGCGGCTCGATGTCGGGCGGCATCACCGTCAATGGCCGCCAGGGGCACGCAGCCTATCCGCAGCTCGCCGACAATCCGGTGCGCGGGCTGATGAGCCTCGTCGACGCCTTGCTGCATCCCGTCTTCGACAAGGGCACGAAGGATTTCCAGCCGACCAATCTGGAGGTGACCTCCATCGATGTCGGCAACCCGGCCACCAACGTCATTCCGGCCAAGGCGACCGCCACCTTCAACATCCGCTTCAACGACAGCTGGACGGCCGAGACGGTCCAGGCGGAAATCCACAACCGCCTCGATCAGGCGGCGGGGCGCAAGAAGTACCGGCCAGGCAAGACAACGCCGGTCGACTATGAGCTGGTCTGGCGCGACCGGCCAAGCCATGTCTTCCTGACCCGCGACGACAGGTTGGCCGAGACGCTGAGCGGTTCGGTCGGCGCGGTGGTCGGCAAAAAGCCGGCTTTGTCCACCTCCGGCGGCACATCGGATGCGCGTTTCATCAAGGATTATTGCCCGGTGGTCGAGTTCGGCCTGGTCGGCAAGACCATGCACATGGTCGACGAGCGCGTCGCCATCGCCGATCTCGAAACGCTGACTCAAATCTACCAGCGCTTCATCGAAGACTGGTTCGGACAGGGCTGACCAGCATGCTTTCGGCGGACGAAACCCAAGCTTCGCTGACGGGCGCCTGGCGGCTGATGCTCGGCAAGGTCGACGGCCTGCGCCTGCTCGACCTATCGGCGGATGGTTTCTGGAACTCGTTCTTCGCCATCATCGTCGCGGCTCCGGCGCTCATCGTCGGCTGGGTCGGCATCGCCAACGAGATCGGCGACCCCGATGCCTTCGCCGGCCGCTTCTCCATGCTGGTGCGCCTGGCGACGGTCGATATCGGCTCCTGGGTGCTGCCGCTGGTGGCGCTCGCCTTGGTGGCGCCGCGCGCCGGCATTGGCGGGCGCTTCGTCCACTATGTCGTCGCCAGCAACTGGGCCTCGGCGATCACCGCCTGGCTGATGCTGCCGTCAGCGTTGATCAGGCTTTTCCTGTCGTCGGCAAGCCAGGTCTCAAGCCTGGTGTCGCTGCTGTTGTTTGCCCTGTCGATGGTGCTGACCTGGCGCATGACCAATGTCACGATCGGCAAGGGGGCAGCCGTCGGCACAGCCGTTTTCGTCGGCATGTTCATCGCTTCGCTGCTGGTGCTGTTCGAGCTGCAGATGCTGCTCGGCATCAGCGTGCCGGACGATGTCGGGGCGCAGAGCCTGTCGGGACTCTATCCGGGGTAGGCTGGGTGCTTGTCTCCGATGGAACCGGGTTCCATCGATGGAACGGGGTTCCATCAGGGGTAATCGACGCCTATCAGGAAAAGTCCGTCGGGCGGCGCCACCTGGCCGCAGGCGGCGCGGTCGCGCGCCTCGAGCGCGGCCTTGAGGTCGCCTGATGTCCAGCCGCCGTCGCCGACCCGCTTGAGCGAGCCGACCATGGAGCGCACCTGGTTGTGCAGAAAGGAGCGCGCCGAGGCTCTTACCTCGATCACGTCGCCCGTCCGGCTGACATCGAGCCGCTCCAGCGTCCTGACCGGGCTGTTTGCCTGGCACTGGGTCGAGCGGAAGGTGGTGAAGTCGTGTCGTCCGAGCAGGAGCTTCGCGGCTTCATGCATGGCGGCTGCGTCGAGCCGCTTCGGTACCCACCACACCTTACCCTTTTCCAGTGCCGAGGGCGCGCGCCGGTTGAGGACACGGTAGAGATAGTGCCGGCCGGTGGCCGAGAAGCGGGCGTCGAATTCGTCGGGGACGACCGCGGCCTTCAGCACGGCAATGCGCGCGCCGGCCGCCTGCAGATGAGCGTTGATGGCGTCGCGCACCTTGTCGCCCGACCATGCCTTGGCAAGGTCGACATGCGCGACCTGGGCGGTCGCATGCACGCCGGCGTCGGTGCGGCCGGCGGCGCGCAAGCGGACCTCTTCGCCGCTGAATTTCTCGACCGCCTGCTCGATCGCCTGCTGCACCGAAGGCTGATCGGCCTGGTGCTGCCAGCCGGCAAACAGGCTGCCGTCATATTCGATATCGAGGCGAAAACGCGGCATGCTCCGGCGGTTCTCGCGCGCCTAGGCGGCGAGAGCGGTGAAGGCGGAGGCATAGACCAGTCTGCCGGCTTCGGGTGCGTCCCCCCAGGCAAGCGCCTGCAGCGCTTCGCCCTGGTATTCGCTTTCGAAGTTCTCGGCACGCGCATGGCTGTAGCCGAAACGGCCGTAATAGGCCGGATCACCCAGCACCACGGCCAACGTCTCGCCAGCGTCCTTGAGCCGGATGTGAGCCTCGCGGATCAGCGCGCCGCCAATGCCGGAGCCGTGAAAAGACGGTTCCACCGCCAATGGCGCCAGCGCCACGGCGGCGAAGCTCTTGCCGCCGCTCTGGACGAACAGCCGCGAAAACAGGATGTGGCCGACGGCCTGGCCGTCTTCTTCCGCCACCAGTTCGACGACGGCATCACCGCCCGTCACCAACGCGTCGACCAGCCCGGCCTCCGCTTGCTGGCCGAACGCGTGTTCCTCGACGAGGCGAATGGCCTCGCGGTCCCGCGGCGTCGCCGCGCGTATCGACATCATGCTCATGAGAATTTCAGTCCTTTTTCGATCTTGGCTCCGCGCAGGAATTCCGACGCGGCGGCGGGCTTTCCGCCCGCACGTTGAACTTCGACCAGCCTGATCGCGCCTTTTCCGCAGGCGACCGTCAGCCGATCATCGAGAATTCCTCCCGACTCGCCCAAATCTTCCGAAAGCGACAGGCCCCCGGACAGCGTCGAGCGAAGCAATTTCAGCCGCTCCATGCGGCCGCCAATTTCAATCTCGGACCAGGCACCGGGAAAGGGCGACAAGCCGCGAACGCTATTGTGGACCTGGACAGCAGGCCGTGTCCAATCCAAGCGCGTCTCGGATTTATCGATTTTCCTGGCGTAAGTCACCCCGTCGACCGCCTGCGCGGTAAATGTCAGGGTGCTCTCTTCCAGCCGCGCCAGCGCTTCCACCATCAGGGCCGCGCCAATGCTCATCAACCGATCATGCAGATCGCCGGCTGTCATATCGGGGTCGATGGCGCATTTTTCAAGCAATCCCACCGGACCGGTGTCGAGGCCCTCCTCCATGCGCATCACCATCATGCCGGTCTCCGTGTCGCCGGCCATGATGGCGCGCTGGATGGGAGCGGCGCCGCGCCAGCGCGGCAAGAGCGAGGCGTGGCCGTTGACGCAGCCAAGCCGGGGCGCCCCCAAAACCGCCTTCGGCAACAGCAAGCCATAGGCGACCACCACGGCGATATCGGCGTCGAGCGCGGCAAAAGCGGCCTGCTCGGCCTCGCCTTTCAGAGATGTCGGCGTGCGCACCTCGATGCCCAGTCGCTCGGCCTCGTGCTGCACCGGAGATGGCGTCAGTTCCAGCCCGCGCCGGCCCGCGGCGCGCGGCGGCTGCGTATAAACAGCTGCTATCTCATGTCCGGCTTCAGCAATGGCGCGCAGCGTCGGCACCGAAAACTCCGGCGTGCCCATGAAGATGACGCGAAGGGCCATTTTTCTTCCGTGGTCTTTCTCTGCTTGCACGAGCCGGTTCAGGCAACCGCTTCAAACGGGTTTACGAGCTTCAGGTCAAGCCCGTCGAAGTCGCGGACATTGCGGGTCGCCAGCGTAGCGTCATGCGCGAGGCAGATCGCGGCGATCATGGCGTCCGGAAGGCTGATAGGGCGGCCGATCCTTTCCCGCGCCGCCCGGAGCTTGCCGGCAAGACGGGGGATGGAGCCAGTAAATTCGACGACGCGACCGGAGAACTGCTTCGAGATCAGGTGATCGAGAGCACGGACATGACGATCGGAACCGGTCTTGTTCAGAAACCGTTCGGCACCGAAGGATTGCTCCATGACGACGGGGCCGCACAGATACAAGTCGAGCAACTCCTGTTTGCGAAACCATTCGACCACGTTCGCATCGGGTGCCATCCTGCTCGTTTCGGAAATGACGTTGGTATCGAGGACGATCACTCGAAATCCTCGACCGCTCGCCCGAAGTCGCGTTTTCTCTCCGCTTCGATTTCTTCCATGATCTCGGCGAACTCGTCGTCGACCGCATTCTCGGCCGCGAACGCGGAGCGAATGTTGTCCCATGCCGACAGACCAGGCTCTGGCTTGGCCTCCTTTTCGGCGACCATGCCCTTACGCAAAAGATCGATCGCCTTGCCGGATAAGCTTTGGCCGCCGCTTCGCGCAGCTTGTTCGATTTCGCGTTTCAACGGTTCGGGGATGTCCCTGATCAGCATATCGCCCATGCAACCCTCCAGCGTTGATATCGGTGATATCACGATAAGGGTTGCGGCTCAATGGGAGTCTACGCTGTCGATCCGCGCCTATCCGACCAGCTTGCCAGGCGCCTTGTCCTTGGCGAGCTTCCTGAACTTCTTCACCACCATGTCGCGCTTCAGCTTCGAGATGTGGTCGATGAACAGCACGCCGTTAAGATGGTCGATCTCGTGCTGCAGGCAGGTCGCCATCAGCCCTTCGGCCTCCATCTCCCGCAGCGTGCCGTCGCGGTCGAGATATTTGACCCGCACCGAAGCCGGGCGTTCGACCTCGGCATAATAGTCCGGGATCGACAGGCAACCTTCCTCGTAGACGGACCGCGCGTCGGCGCTTTCGAGAATTTCGGGATTGATGAAGACGTGGGGCGCGGGCGTTTCGTCTTCCTTGGCGAGGTCGATCACTAGCATGCGAAGCGGCTCGCCGATCTGGATCGCCGCCAGCCCGATGCCGGGCGCGTCATACATGGTCGCCAGCATGTCGTCGGCCAGTTTGCGCAAGGGCGCGTCGACGCGCTCCACCGGCTTGGAAACCTGGCGCAGGATGGGGTCGGGAAGGATGATGAGCGGCTTGATCGGCATGGCGCTTCACCTAAGACCTCCAAGGAAAGGCGTCAACCGGTGCGCCTGCGTCTCGTTCACGTTTTGATCTGTGCCAGCGTGCCGAATCGGTTATGCTGTCCACATGAATGATCTGAGCACCATCCTTTCGGAGCCCGTCGCGCGGCTTGGCGCCTCGACAATCACGCTCGGCCACGCACTGGCCTTCGGCGCGTTGCTGTTTCTCGGCTTGTTCATAGCGCTCGTCGTTGCGCTGTGGCGGTCGGCCAAGGCCCGCACGGTGGCTGCCGCGGAAGCCGCCGACCATGCCCGTGACGCCGAGGCGCGGATGGCCGGCATTCTCCAATCCCAGGCCGAGATGCAGGGCCGCATGGGCGCCATCGCCGAAGTGTTCGGCGCCCGCCAGGCCGAATTGACGCAGTCGATCGGCCAGCGTCTCGATGCCATGACCGGCCGCATCGGCCAGACCATGACAGAACAGACCAAATCCACCCATGAAAGTCTGGCGAAACTGCAGGAGCGGCTGGCGGTCATCGACACCGCGCAAGGCAACATCCAGTCGCTGGCCGGCCAGGTGGTGCAACTGCAGGCGATCCTCTCCAACAAGCAGACGCGCGGCGCCTTCGGCCAGTCGCGCATGGAGGCGATCGTCGCCGACGGCCTGCCGCACGGCGCCTATGAATTCCAGGCGACACTGTCGAACGGCAGCCGGCCGGATTGCCTGGTGAAAATGCCGAACGGCGCGCCGTCGCTGGCCATCGACGCCAAATTTCCGCTGGAGGCTTGGAATGCCATCCGCGCCGCCGATGGCGTCGACCTGCAGAAGGCCGCGGCCCAGGCGTTTCGCCGCGATATCGAGATCCACGTCCGCGACATTTCGGAAAAATACCTGCTCCAGGGCGAAACCCAGGACACCGCCTTCATGTTCGTGCCGTCGGAATCGGTGTTTGCCGAGATCCACGAGAATTTCGAAGCGGTTGTCCAGAAGGCGCACCGCGCCCGCGTCGTCATCGTCTCGCCTTCTCTCTTGATGCTGTCGATCCAGGTCATCCAGTCGATCCTCAAGGATGCCCGCATGCGCGAGCAGGCGCATCTTATCCAGGGCGAAGTCATCCGGCTGATGGAGGACGTCCAGCGTGTCGACGAGCGGGTGCGCAAATTGCAGGGCCATTTCGGCCAGTCGGCCAAGGACATCGAAGACATCCTAGTCTCGACCTCGAAAGTGACCAAGCGCGGCCAGAAGATCGAGGCGCTGGAATTCGGGGAAGGCGAGCCCGAAGCCCCGCGCGGCGGCGCCACCAAAGTGGAGGCCGCACCGCGGGTGGCCGATTCCAAGACCGGACAGCTGAGGTTGAGGGTCGTCGAAGGCGACGACTGAGAGGGGAGCAATTCCAGGAAAACCGCGCTGCGGTTTTCCCGGAAGAAGCGCGTAGCGCTTCCCCTTGGGAATTGGGTGAGAGACAGGAGCTACTGCTCCTCCACCGTCGTCATGCCCTCGAATTCCGGAAGCCAGTGCAGCGCCGACCGGTGCCATTTCTGGTGTCTGGGGATCAAGTCCTGGCGCTGCCGCGAGGTGCCGACCCTGATCCCATAGACCTTCGGACCGTCGCCGACCGATGTCGCATAAAGGTGCGAACCGCAGTCGGCGCAAAAAGCCTGGGCTCGCCTGGCGCCGCTCGCCACGATCTTGATATAGATTTTCGGTGTGCCCCTTGTGATCCGGTAGTGATCCTCCGGCGCGGGAACGGTGACGCGAAACGCCGTGCCGGTCAGTTGTTGGCAATCGGTACAATGACAGATGGAGGTCTTTTCCGGGTCGACCTCCGCCTCATAGGCGATGGCACCACAATGACAGCCGCCGTCGATCTTCATCGTCATTCCTCCAAATCGTTTGGCTGATCTTAGCGGCGCGGGGATGCGAGGCAACGGCGCGGCGCTGGTCCAGAGGCCAGGGCATGATCATGAAGAGGGGTTTCGGAGTCATGCTCAACTTTCTCCTGACGCGGATTCGATCACCTTGCGCCGTTTTTCCCAGGTGCCTGACGTCTGCGGTTTGACGAACAGCCGCGTGATCTCAGGCATTTCCTTCCTCAGCCGCGCCTCGATGCGCTCGACACAGGCCTCGATCTCCGGCGCCGCCAGATGGTCCTCGAACTCGACGCTCAGGGCTGCAACGATCTCTTCCGGTCCCATATGCACCGTCAGCACACCGTTCGCCCGCTGCACCGCCGGATCCTGCTGGACGATTGCCAGCACCTTCCTCTGCACCTCGGGTAAGGCCGGCTCGCCGATGAGCAGGCCCTTGCTTTCGCGCGCCAGGAAAATCGCCGTGGCGCCGAGTATGAGCGCGATGCCGATGGAGGCGGCGCCGTCGAGTTCGGGCATCTCCAGCAGTTCCGCCGCAAGGATTCCGGCGAAGGCGACGATCAGGCCGAGCAGGGCGGCGCTGTCCTCGAACAGCACCGTGTAGACGCTCGGATCCTTGCTCGACTGCACCGCTGTCAGCCAATCCTGCTTGCCCTTCTGCTTGCGGAATTCCTTCAGTGCCACCAGCCAGGAGCTGCCTTCGAACAAAAAGGACAGGCCGAGCACGATGTAGTTGACCTTGACGTTGGCGACCGGTTCGGGCGCCATGATGTGGATGATGCCCTCGTAGAGCGACACGCCGGCGCCCAGCGCGAAGACGAGAAGGGCGACGATGAAGCTCCAGAAATAGAGTTCGCGGCCATGGCCGAGCGGATGCGTACGGTCGGCTGGGCGCGCGGCCCGGTGCATGCCGTAGAGGAGCAGGCCGCCATTGCCGGTATCGACCAGCGAATGCACGCCTTCCGACAGCATTGCCGAACTGCCGGTGAAAAAGGCGGCGGCGAACTTGGTCAGCGCTATGGCAAGATTGCCGGCGAGCGCCGCATAGATGACCGTTTTGGAGCCGCCGTGCCCTGCCATGCAGGTTTGTCCCCTTCAAGATACAGTGTAGCTGCCCGCCGCCGAAGCTCCACAGCCATCACAACGCGCCAATCCCCCGGTCGTTCAAACTCTTCGAAGAAGCGGGAAGGAGCCGCCGGCTATTCCTGAATCTCGTCGATCCACACCTTGAAGCCGGCGAGTGTCCCTGGTCCGAAAATATGGGTCAGCGGCACATCGGCGGCGTCGCGCCCGGAGGCGATCAGGATGCGCCCGATACGTGGCGCGTTATTGCGCGGATCGAAAGCGTGCCAGCGGCCGCCGAGATAGACTTCCATCCAGGCGCAAAAATCCATGCTCGCCCAAGGCTTGGGCATGCCGATGTCGCTGATATAGCCTGTGCAGTAGCGCGTCGGGATGTTGAGTGCCCGGCAGAAGGTGACGGCGAGATGCGCGAAGTCGCGGCACACGCCGCTCCGCTCGCGCCAGGCTTCGGCGGCGGTGCGCGTCACCCGTGCGTTGCCGTAGTCGAAGACGATGTGGTCATGGACGAAATCGCACACCGCCTGTACGCGCGGGATGCCGAGCGGCGTGTGGCCAAACAGCCGCCATGCCTCGTTTGCCAAGAGGTCGCTTTCGCAAAACCGGCTGGGCAGCAGGAACAGCAGTGTCTCCGCCGGCAGGTCGCGCACCTCGTGCTGCCACGCTGTGAGTTCGCCCATCTCGAATGTGCCGGGATCGCGAATCACCGCATCCGTGCCGAAAGTGAAACGCCCGGGGGGCGCGACGAACCGGTTGCACCAGTTGCCGAAACTGTCGCGATAACCCTGAATCGGGACTGGCGGGTTGGAGGTCAGGAAATCCGGGCGCTCGAGATCGGAGGCACGGGAATAGTGGACATTGAGCATCGCGATGAGCGGCGTTTCCTGCGGAAAGTCGAAGCTCATCTCGCAGCCGATATGGATCCGCATTGTCGTCCTGACCGGCCTGCCTGACGATCACCCGGCGGTGCGCGGGTCGATGCTGCAGCGCGAAGACAACCATGGCATGGACCGCCGGGGTTTACGAGCAAATTAGAAACCGGTTGAAAGCGGCCGGCCGGGGGCCGTGACAGGCGCTCCCCCCTTGCGGCAAAGCGTTTCTCTTGTTTCACTTCGCTTCCCGCAACTGGAGGAACGAATCATGGCTAAAGGTGCGATGAAGGCAGGCAAGGAAGCCCGCAAACCAAAGAAAGACGCCAAGAAGCCTGTAGCCGCTCCGGCCCTGAAGGCGCCGCCGGTCAAGGCAATGAGGATCAAGGAAAAGTAGATCTCGCCAAGCGCGCGCATGGATTTTACCGGCGGCGTTCCGAATGCCGCCGGCGAGTTGTTGATTGGGCGTTCAGACACCCTATATCGACGATGCGGGGACGACCTCGCATTTCCCGAAAATCCGGTTGGGACGGCCCGCCCATTGTTTGATGAAACAGCCGAAGACCTTTCGGATGTTCTGGATGGAGCGTTCCTATGTCATGGATTCTTCTGTTTTTCGCCGGCCTGTTCGAAATCGGCTGGGCGATCGGCCTCAAATATACCGACGGCTTCACCCGGCTGGTTCCGACCGTGCTCACGGTCGCTTCGATGATCGTCAGCCTCACCTTGCTCGGCCTGGCGCTGAAGGCGCTGCCTGTCGGCACAGCCTATGCGGTGTGGACCGGCATCGGCACCGTCGGCACGGCGCTGCTCGGTATCTGGCTGCTGGGCGAGCCGGCGACGGCGATCAGGCTCGGCTGCATCGCGTTGATCGTCTGCGGTATCATGGGGCTGAAATTCGCGGCCTGAACGGCCTTGGCCGCCGACAGACGATATCGATCGACATCCCTGGACGCAGGGAGGCTTCCCGTGGGCAACACCGACAAACGCGAAAGGGGCCGCGCCTTGGCGCGTCCCTCATTCATCATCCGTCGAGGCGAGTGCGCTCCTAGCGACCCGTAAAGCCGGGCGGTGTCCTGCCGGTGCGCTGCTTGCGTGCCGCATAGCGCGCGTCGCGCTTTGCCTTTCGCTCGGCTTCGTCGGCAAGCAAGCGAGCAATGCGCTCGGTCTCTTCAGCCTCCCGAACCTTGGCCTCCGCTTCCGCTGCCTCTTCGGCGGCGATGCGCGCCGCTTCGGCGGCGGCCTCGCGCTGGGCCTTCTCGGCCGCCTCGCGTGCCAGCTTTTCCTGCTTCAGCCTGGCCTTTTCGGCCTCGCGGATTTCACGGGCCGCAAGGATCGCCTTGCGTTCGGCCTGTCGCGCCAGCACGGCGGGATCGTCTGCTGCCGGCTTTGACTTGAAGCGCTCCAGAAGCGCCTTCTTTGCCTCGGTCGCGGCATTGCGCCGCTCGAAAATGTCTTTTTCCCTGTAGATAGCCAAGTCCACTTCCTTGAAGTCTATTCGCGACGCTTACATACGCGCGAAAACCGGGAGTTCAAGCGCCAAAACGGTATGCCAGCCATGAAATTCCGGGATGTTGCACCGGGGAGACGCATTTCCCGCCGAAATCGACATGCACTGTTCACCAGCGGCCCTCTGGCGGCGCGACGGACGCGCCGCTACCTCTAGCGCAACAATCAACACACTGGGATGACATCCAAATGGAACTCGGCCTCTACACTTTTGCCGATGTGAGCCCTGTGCCGGGTCCCGGCGCCATCGGCCCGCACGAGCGGCTGCGCAACCTGATCGAGGAGATCGAACTGGCCGACCAGGTCGGGCTCGATGTCTTTGGCCTCGGCGAACACCATCGGCCCGATTATGCCGCCTCGGCGCCGGTCGTGGCTTTGGCCGCGGCGGCGGAGCGTTCGAAGCGCATCAAGCTGACCAGTGCGGTCACCGTGCTCTCCTCCGATGACCCGGTGCGCGTCTTCCAGCAATTCGCCACGCTCGACCTTCTGTCCGGCGGCCGGGCCGAGATCATGGCCGGGCGCGGTTCATTCATCGAATCCTTCCCGTTGTTCGGCTACAAGCTGGAAGACTATGACGAGCTGTTCGCCGAAAAGCTCGACCTTCTGCTTGCCATCCGCGATCAGGTGGAGGTCACCTGGTCGGGCAGTCTGCGTGCGCCGATCAACGATCGCGGCGTCTACCCCAGGCCCTTCCAGGACAGGCTGCCGGTCTGGATCGCCATTGGCGGGACGCCGCAATCGGCCGCTCGCGCCGGCGCGCTCGGCCTGCCGCTGGCGCTTGCCATCATCGGCGGTGAACCGGCGCGCTTCGCGCCGCTGTTCGACCTCTACCGTGAGGCCGCCAAGCGGGCCGGAAGCGATCCGGCAGGGTTGGCCACCAGCATCAACGTGCACGGCTTCATCGCCGACACGACCGAGCAGGCGGCGGATGATTTCTATGGCCCGCAGGCCGAAGTGATGAACCGCATCGGCCGTGAGCGCGGCTGGGGTCCGACATCGCGCGCGCATTTCGATCAGTCGCGTGGTCCCGATGGCGCGCTGTTCGTCGGCAATCCGGAGCAGGTGGCCGAAAAGATCGTCGCCCAGCACAGGATCTTCGGCAATGACCGCTTCCTGCTGCAAATGGCGATCGGCACCATGCCGCACGCCAAGATCATGAGGGCGATCGAGCTTTACGGCACCAAGGTCGCGCCGATCGTGCGCAAGGAAACGGTCAAACCCGTGCCGGCCGTGGCGGCGCCCGTGGCGTGACCTTGATGAGGCCCGCAGCGATGGGGCCTCATTGCGCTAGCGTTGCCCGGTACGAGGCCGCGTCCATCATCGCGGCATGGTGGGTCTCGGTCACCTCGTCGGCCGGGAACATGCACTCGATGCGCAGTTCCTGGGCGGCGACAGTTTGAGGAGTGCCCACCGTGGTGACCATCGAAAAGTAATTCAAGCGGCGACCGTCCTTGACGAAACCAAGCGGAATGACCGGCATGAAGCCGATCGCCACCGGATTTTTCCACTCGACGTCCACGTCCGGATAGGCGAGCAGCGCTGCCAGCAGTTCCCCGGTCTTTTCGTCGACGACCCGGCCGATGGATTCGCGATAGACCCGCTCGAACAGGCTCCTCGCCACGTCGGGCCAATTGGCGACGAACGGGCGCATGCCTTCGGGATCGAAGATGAGGTGGAGCATGTTGCGCTGCCCTTGCCTTGCGGCCATGTCGAGGAAACAGCCGAAGAAGAGCGGCGCGGCCTGGTTGGTCATCAGCACATTCCAGTACCGATCCATGACCAGCGCCGGATAGGGTTCGTGCTGCCGCAGGATGCGCGTCAAGGCATCGGTCACGCTCTTCATTTCCACGGAGTCCCAGGCGCCTTCGGAAAACATCGGCGCGTAGCCCGCCGCCAGAAGCAAGGCGTTGCGCTCGCGCAAAGGCACATCGAGCGCCCCGGCGATCGCCATCAAGGTCTCACGGCCGGGAACGCTGCGCCCGCTTTCGATGAAGCTGATCTGCCTTTGCGAAATGCCGGTATCGAGCGATAGGTCAAGCTGACTTCTGCCACGCACGTCGCGCCAGTAACGCAAGAGCGTGCCCAGGTCGGCTGTCATGGTCGTTCGAGGGTTCGTTTTCATAGTCCTCTGTCCTCGCGATCCCTCGGACGATACACCGATACGACCGGCATTGCCTGACGGCGCATGGCACCAGCCGGTCCATGCGCCGTCGATCAGGTCAGGCGGCCATCGCGGCGGCGGGAGACCATGCCTGCGCCTGGAAGCGTTCCTCGATCGGCGTGCCGGCCATATTGGTGGTGGTTGCCGCCATGGTGGAAACGCCGACGCCGGTTACCACTTCCAGGATCTGCGCCTTCGAATAGCCCGCCGAGGTAAACGCGTCGATGTCGGCATCGCTCACGTTTCCCTTGTTTTCGATCAACGCCTTGGTCAAGGCCGAAAGAGCCGCATATTTCGGGTCCGCCGGCAAGCCGCCGTCCCGGATTGCCTTGACCTCGCTTGGCGCAATCCCGTCCTCGATGGCGAATGTCGAATGCGCGGCGACGGTCCAGGGGCATCTGATGGTGACCGCGTTGGTCAGCAGCAGTACCTGTTTTTCGATCTCGTCGAAGCTTCCGCCGTGAAAACTGCCGAAGCTGGAGACGAAACCGTTGAGGAGAACCGGATTGTTGGCCATGGTCGCCATGACGTTGGGAAGAAAGCCAAATCTTTCTTGCAACGCCTCTAGCGCGGGCCTGGATCGTTCCGGTGCCGACTCGATTGTCTGAAGGGTAAACCTTTGCATTTTGAAATCCTCTGTTCAAAGATCGGTTTCTGATCGCATGGACAGTTTCGGCGCCGCGCCACGACATCGTGTGATCAATCATGCGCTGCACTGCCCGCTTTTCTCATCCGAGCACGGATTTACATGAAACCCGCTGCGCGAAAGCCTGCTTGTTCTAGCCAAGCCGCGAGCGTCGTCTCAATTACACCGGATGTAATATTTCGCGCGATGCGCTGCGTCGGAGTGGTCTGAAGAGTGCGCATGACGGACCTCGCTCTCGAAGCCGGCTCATGGAACCTCCGCCCGCGACTCCGCGTTTCCACCGGGCGTTGCCGATCGCTGAGGGGCGCCGGCGCGAGGGGGTGAGCATGAAGACCGAACCCGCTGCCTTAGCCGCAGGCGTTGCCGACGAACAGGATTCGCGTGCCGAGGCGCGCGCGAACTTGCGGCTGATGCGGTCGCTGCTGATCGGAATCTTCATTTTGGCGGTCACCGCCGCGTTCTACTTCGGCCGGGCTTTTTTCATGCCCGTCATCCTTGCCTTCCTGCTGGCGCTGACCCTGACGCCGATCGTCCGCTTCCTGCGCAAGAGCGGCATTCCCGAGGTGGTTTCGGCGACAATGCTGGTGCTCTTCTCCATCTTCGCGTTTGCCAGCGCCGGTTATCTGCTCAGCGGGCCGGTCATCGATCTGATCAACAACACCTCCTCGATCGGGCAGCAGCTCACGGAACGGCTGGCGCAGTTCAAGCGGCCGCTGGCGCGGATGATGGATCTCGCGCATCAACTGGAAGCGCTGACCGAGACCTCGCAGGAACCGGGCGTGCAGCGGGTCGCGGTGGCGCCGTCCGGCATCCTGTCGACAGCCGCCAGCAACATTCTCGACGCGGGCACCAGCATCACCATCGTTTTCGTGCTGTCGCTGTTCCTGCTTGCCTCGGGCACGCTGTTCTACGAGAAGATCATCCAGTCCTTCGCCAGCCTCAGCCAGAAGAAGCGGGCGCTACGCGTCGTCTATGATGTCGAGCGCGAGATCTCGCACTATCTGCTCACCGTCGCCGTTATCAATGCCGGGCTGGGCGCCGTCATCGGGCTCGGCCTCTGGGGACTCGGCATGCCCAATCCGCTGGTCTGGGGCGCGGCGGCGGCGCTGCTCAACTTCCTGCCCTATGTCGGGGCGCTGATCACTATCCTGCTGGTCGCGGTCATCGCGCTGATCAGTTTCGATTCGATCTCCTACGCGCTTCTGGCGCCCGCCTTCGTTATCCTGTGCGATATCGTCGAAGGCCAGTTCGTGACGCCGATGGTGGTCGGGCGGCGGCTCGAGATCAACGCCGTTGCGATCTTCATCGCCATCGCTTTCTGGTCATGGCTGTGGGGCTTCGTTGGCGCGCTGATGGCGGTCCCGTTGCTGGTCGTTATCAAGGTGTTCTGCGACCATTTCGAAGGCCTCAGCCATGTCGGCAATTTCCTCGCCGCGCAACATGTCACGGTCGTGGAAGAGGAAGCCGACGAACAGGATAGCAAGGCTGCCGCATAACCGTCGCAGGGTTTGCGGCGGCGGGAGCGAGTGCCTATATCCGGCCGATCAGCGCCCGGTGTCTTTCCCCATGAGCGACATTCCCTTCGGCCTCGACGCCTATTTCGCCCGGATCGGCCATGCCGGTTCCAGGGGGGCTTCGCTCGACACGCTGAAGACGCTTCATTTCCTGCATCCGCAGGCGATTCCCTTCGAGAACATGGATCCGTTTCTGGGCCGCCCGGTCCGGCTGGACGCCGCCTCGCTGCAGGACAAGATCGTGCTTGCCGGACGTGGCGGCTATTGCTTCGAGCACAATCTCCTCTTCATGCATGCGCTGGAGGCGCTCGGCTTCAAGGTCGGCGGTCTTGCCGCGCGTGTGCTCTGGGGCCAGAACGAGGACGCGATCACGGCGCGCAGCCACATGCTGCTGCGCACCGAACTCGATGGACGGACCTATATAGCCGATGTCGGCTTCGGCGGCCTGACGATGACCGCCCCGCTGCTGCTCGAGCCGGGTCTCGAACAGAACACCCCGCACGAAACATTCCGCATCGTCGAAGCCGGCGACCATTTCCGCCTGCAGGTCGCCATCGGCGGCGACTGGCGCTCGCTGTATCGCTTCGATCTGCAGCCGCACTATGAAGTCGACTATTCCATCACCAATTATTTCCTGTCGACCAACCCGGCATCGCATTTCCTGACCTCGGTTCTGGCGGCGCGCGCGGCGCCCGACCGGCGCTACGGCTTGCGCGGCAACCGCCTGTCGATCCATCACATCGATGGCCGCACCGAACAGAGGCAGATCGCCACCGCCGCCGAACTTGCCGACACGCTGGAAGGCCAGCTCGGCATCACCATTCCCGACCGCACGGCCTTCGAGGCACGGGTGCGCGAGACGAAGATCGTGGAGACCAACATATGACCGAACTGTCCGTTCTCGACCTGGCGCCGATCGTCCAAGGCAGCGATGCCTCGCAATCGCTCGCCAATTCGCTCGACCTTGCCCGCCACGCCGAGCGGCTTGGCTACAAGCGCTACTGGCTGGCCGAACATCACAACATGCCAGGCATTGCCAGCGCGGCAACGGCCGTCGTCATCGCCCATGTCGCCGGCGGTACCAAAACCATCCGCGTCGGCGCCGGCGGCATCATGCTGCCCAACCATGCGCCGCTGGTGATCGCCGAGCAGTTCGGCACGCTGGCCGCCTTGTTTCCAGGCCGCATCGACCTTGGCCTCGGCCGGGCTCCCGGCACGGACATGAACACGGCGCGGGCGCTGCGCCGCAATCTCGAGGCCGGCGTCGACAATTTCCCGCAGGATGTCGTCGAGCTGATGGGCTATTTCCTGCCGGCCGAGGAGGGCCAGCGCCTGCGCGCCGTGCCCGGCGAGGGCCAGACGGTGCCGATCTGGATTCTCGGGTCGAGCCTCTACGGCGCGCAGCTCGCGGCGATGCTCGGCCTGCCCTACGCCTTCGCCTCGCATTTCGCGCCGGCGGAACTCGACCACGCGCTGGACATCTACCGCTCGCGCTTCCAGCCGTCGGAGCAACTCGACAAGCCGCATGTCATGCTCGGCCTCAATGTCTTTGCCGCCCCCACCGATGCCGAGGCGCGGCTGCTGTTCACCTCGCTGCAGCAGGCCTTTGTCAATCTGCGCACCGGCCGGCCCGGACGCTTGCAGCCACCCGTCGAGAATTATGACCGGGATCTCGACCCGATGGCCAGGACCATGCTCGGCCAAGCGCTGTCCTGCGCCGTCGTCGGCTCGCCCGAGACGGTCCGGCAAGGCATCGATGCCTTCGTGTGCCGCACCGGCGCCGACGAGCTGATGGTCACCGCGCAGATATTCGATCACGCCGCCCGCGTGCGCTCCTTCGAGATCCTCGCCGAGGCGCACAAATCGCTGTCGCAAGCGGCCTGAAACGGGTCCTAGAGCTTTTGTCGAGATCAATGCTCTGCTACGTGCGGGGTATCCTTCGCAACAGCGAGCCTTGCTTTGCCCCATGATCTCGATAGACGCGAGCAGTTTGCCATCGAACTGGCGCGGCGCGCCGGCGAACTCGGGCTGAAATATTTCCGCGATCTCGACAGCCTGACCATCGAGAGCAAGGGCCATCAGGACCTGGTCTCGCAGGCCGACCGCGAGGTCGAGCTGTTCATCCGCGCTGCCATCGCCGCCGACTATCCGCGGGACGGCATCGTCGGCGAGGAACACGCCTCGGTCGCCGGCGCGACCGGCTATTCCTGGGTGATCGACCCCATCGACGGCACCGCCAATTTCGTGCGCGGCATTCCGGCCTGGTGCGTGGTGATCGCTTGCGCCAGGGATGGAGAGACGGTCGTCGGCGTCATCCACGAGCCGTCGACTGGCGAGACCTTTCATGGCCGGCTCGGCGGCGGCGCCTTCGTCAATGCCAAGCCTATCAAGACGAGTGCGGCGACCAGCCTGGAAGAGGGCTCGGTGGGAACCGGGTTTTCAAACCGGGCCGAGGCCGAAAACATCGCCGTGCTGATCAAGAAGATCCTCGCCGAAGGCGGCGTCTTCTTCCGCAACGCGTCCGGCGCCCTGATGCTTGCCTATGTCGCCTCGGGCCGCCTGCTTGGCTATGTCGAGGAACATATGAACGCCTGGGACTGCGTGGCAGGCATGCTGTTGATCGAGGAGGCCGGCGGCACGGTGCTGAAGGCGGATCCCAAGACGGTGCTGCAAAGCGGGACACAGGTCATCACGGGCGGCAAGGGTGTGTTTTCCAAGCTGCAGCAGCTGTGCTCCGGCGTCTTTTAGTCGATGCGCGGACGCCTGTTCAGGCACTCACGCTCTGCACAACCGCAGCTAGTGGGCGGCATGAATTCCGGATCATCAGCCGGCCCTTGAGCACGAGTTTGCGCGGCGGCGCATCCCTGTTGCCGGCGAGACGGTCGAGCAGCAGATTGGCCGCCTGTTCGCCGATCGCCTGCACCGGCTGCGCCACCGTGGTCAGCTGCGGCTGGAACACATCGGACCAGGGAAAATCGTCGAAGCAGGCGACCGAAATGTCCTCCGGACAGGACAGGCCGATATCGCGGATCGCCTTCATGGTGCCGATCACCATCGGGTTGTTGGCCGAGAAGATCGCGCTTGGCCGGTCGTGCAGCGACAAAAGCTGCATGGTTGCGTTGTAGCCGTCGATCTCGTGGAAATTGCCGGAGCGGATCAGTTCCTCGGCCACGGGCAAGCCGGCGGCCTGGAGCGCCTCGCAATATCCGGTCATCCGGTCATGCATGGGTGAAATATCCGAGGTGCCGGTGATATAGCCGATGCGCCGGTGGCCGAGATTGACCAGATAGCTGATGGCGTCGAACACCGCGCGCTGGTTGTCGAGAACCACGGCGTCGGTGTCGACGCGCTCGCACAGGCGATCCAGCAGCACGACCGGCACATTGGCATCGGCGACGATCCGCTCGAGGATCGCGCCGTCACCGACGCGGGCCACGATCAGCCCGTCGACCATGCGATCGAGCAGCAGCCTGATCTGGTCGTCCTGGGTATTCAGATCCTCGTCCGTGCAGCACAGCATGACGGCATAGCCGGCTCGATCGAAGGCCTGCTGGATAACCGAGACGACGGCGGTGAAGAACGGGTTGGTGATGTGCGGAACGGTCAAGCCGATGGTGCGCGTCGTTCCCATCTTCAGGCTGCGGGCAATGGCGTTGCGCTTGTAGCCGATATCGCGGATCGCCTGTTCGATGCGGGCGCTGAGTTCGGGGCTGACGGTCGCCGTGCCATTGATCAGCGCCGACACGGTGGCGACCGAGACACGCGCCGCTTCCGCCACGTGAAGCATGGTGGGCGCGGTGGATTTTCGCTGCTTTTTTCGCCCTGACCCTGTCATTTTCGAAACGTTTCGTCACCCCTTTGTCACCAATACGTACGGAATCCTGTCCTTTTAGGCAAGAATCGAAATGCATCAAACTTCCGACACCTGATATCGGCTTGACATATTCGAAACGTTTAGATTAGCTTTTGTAGACGTTGACGACGACGGAAGGGAGGCCGCCATTGTCATGGAGCAGAGCAGTTCCCTTTCCTCGACGCAGGGTGCGGCATCGGATCGCTCGGATACCGTTCTGAGCGCCGAGCACATTTCCAAGAGTTTTGGCGGCATCGCCGCCCTGATCGATGTCGGCTTCGAACTGCGCCGCGGCGAGGTCCATGCGCTGATGGGCGAGAACGGCGCCGGCAAGTCGACGCTGATGAAGATCCTCTCCGGCGTCTATACCGGCTACGAAGGCACGGTCAGCATCGACGGGCGACCGGTCAGCTTCGCCGGGGTGCGCGATGCCGAGGACACGGGCATCGCCATCATCCACCAGGAACTCAATTTGGTGCCCGAGCTCAGCGTCGCCGATAACATCTTCCTCGGGCGCGAGAAGCTGATCGCGGGACTGATCGTCGACCGCAAGGCGAGCAGCCGCGCCGCAAGCGCCCTTTTGCAGCGCCTCGGCATCGAACTCGATCCGGACACACGCGTCGGCGCCTTGCGTGTCGGCGAACAGCAACTGGTCGAGATCGCCAAGGCGCTGTCGATGTCGGCGCGAATCCTGATCATGGACGAGCCGACCTCGGCGCTGTCGCCAGCCGAATGCCAGCGGCTGTTCCGCATCATCGGCCAGCTTGCCGACAGCGGCGTCGCCATCGTCTACATCTCGCACCGCATCGACGAGGTGATGCATCTGGCCGGCCGCGTCACCGTTTTTCGCGATGGACGCCATGTGCTGACGCGGCCGATGGCCGAGCTCGACGAGAATGCCATCATTTCGGCGATGGTCGGACGGGACCTGCTCGCATCCTCCCAAGACGAGCGGGATCCCGGCGGCCGGACCGTGCTTTCGGTCAGCGGTCTGTCGCTGTCGAAGCCCGACCGCCAGGGCTGGCGGCAAGTGATGGAAGGCGTCAGCTTCGATCTGGCCGCCGGAGAGATTCTGGGCATAGGCGGGTTGCTGGGCTCGGGCCGCACCGAGATCATGGAAGCGATCTTCGGCTCGAGCGATGGCCGCGCCGGCGGCGAGATCAGGCTCGACGGCCAGCCGGTGGATATCCGTTCGCCACGTGACGCACGGCGGCTGGGCATCGCGCTGGTCACCGAGGACCGCAAGACGCAAGGCCTGCATCTGCAGGCGTCGATATCGGACAATGTGGCACTGCCGCTGGTCGGCGCGCTGGCGCGCTTCGGCATCCGCTCGCTGGCCGGCGAACAGGGGCTGGCGCGGCAGGCGGTGAAGGCGCTCGGCATACGCTGCCGCGACATCGACCAGCCGGCCGGCACGCTGTCCGGCGGCAACCAGCAGAAGGTGGTCATCGGCAAATGGCTGGCGACCAGGCCACGCGTGCTTTTGCTCGACGAGCCGACGCGCGGCATCGATGTCGGCGCCAAGCGTGAGATTTACGACCTTATCTTCCGGCTTGCGGGCGATGGCCTGGCCATCGCCGTCATCAGCTCCGAGCTGCCGGAATTGCTGCATCTTTCCGACCGCATCCTGGTGATGGCCGACGGCCGCCAGACAGGCATTCTTTCGCGCGACGCGGCAAGCGAGGAGGCCATCATGCGTCTCGCCGCGCCGCGCCGGACCCTATCGAGACCCTCCGCATGACCGCACTGAAACTCCTGTCGCGCACCAAGCTCTACTGGGGCCTGATCGCCATCTTCCTGATCGGCGTGCTGGGCTCGCCGGTCAGTTCCAAGGGCAACAACATCTTCCTGTCCTATGGCAATCTGCTCGACGTGCTGCGCCAGGTGTCGACCACCGGGCTGATCGCCACCGGCATGACGGCTGTCATCATCACCGGCGGCATCGATCTTTCTGTCGGCTCGCTGATGGCCATCTGTTCGGTTGTCTGCGCCATGCTGCTGACGGTTCCGGGCGTGACGCCGGGCGTCGTGCTGGGCGTGCCGACCGTTGCCCTGGTGGCGCTGTGCCTCGGCTTCGTCGTCACCCGCTTCGTCTTCCTCAATTTGGAGAAGTCCCGCGCCGGCGCGGAGGCCATGGCCCGCGACGTCAGGCTGGACACGGTTCGTGGCCTGGTCACGCCGGCAATCGTCGGCATCGTCCTGTGCTGCCTTTCGCTCTGGTACCTGCTGCCGCAGATCGAGCCCAAATTCGGCGTCCTCGGCGTGCTTTTGGTGGCGCCCTGCGTCGGCCTGTTGTTCGGCGCCATCAACGGGTTCATCATCGTCGGCGGGCGGCTGCAGCCCTTCATCGTCACGCTGGCGATGATGGTGACGGCGCTCGGCATCGCCCGGCTCACCGCCGGCCAGAACAATGCGGTGCTGCCGGTTTATACCGGCTCCAACGCCACCGCCGATTTCGAGCTGCTGCGCTCGCTGGTGTTCGGCGTCATCCCGATGCCCGGCCTGTTCTTCCTCGGCGCAATCGTCATCTACGGCGCGGTGCTGCGCTTCACGCCGTTCGGCCGCTATGTCTATGCCATCGGCGGCAATGAGGAGGCGGCCAGGCTTTCCGGCATCGCCGCCGGCCGCGTCAAGATCGCCACCTATGCCGTATCGGGACTGCTCGCCGGCATCGCCGCGGTGCTCTACGTGGCGCAGTACCGGCAAGGCAAACCGGACGCCGGCGCCGGGCTGGAGCTCGACGCCATCGCCGCCGTGGTCATCGGCGGCACCAGCCTGATGGGCGGGCGCGGCAGCCTGATAGGCACCTTCTGCGGCGTGCTGATCTTCGGGCTGCTCTCCAACATATTGCAGCTCCACAACATCAATTCGAACCTTCAGCTGGTGCTGAAGGGGATGATCATCATCGGCACCGTGCTCGTGCAGGAGCGCAATGCCGGCGATCTCATGGCCTATCTGCGCCTGCCCGGAGCGGCGCACAAGGAAACGGCCGCCGCGAAACGGCCGTCGCAAGAGACACCGTCTCTCAATCTCGGAGGAAACAAGAAATGAAACGACGTGACATGCTGAAGCTTGCCGCATTCGGCGCGGCCCTGCTGACCACCACGGCACTGCTCTCCACCGGCCATGCCTTCGCCCAGGACAAGAAGTGGAAGATCGGCTTCTCCCAGGTGACCACCATCGAGCCCTGGCGCGCCCAGTTCAACAAGGACATCATCGCCGAGGCCGCCAAGCATCCGGAAGTCGAGCTGATCATCACCGACGGCGAGGACAAGACCGAGAAGCAGGTCGCCGACGTCGAGAACCTGATCCGCCAGGAAGTCGACGCGCTTCTGGTGTCGCCGAAGGAATCGGCCGGCCTGACCGGTGTCGTGCAGCAGGCGATCGACGCCAAGATCCCGGTCTTCGTGCTCGACCGCAATGTCGATACCAAGGACTACACGCAGTTCGTCGGCGGCGACAATGCGCTGATCGGCCGCGCGGCCGGCGAATATGCCGTCGAACTGCTCGGCGGCAAGGGCAAGGCGGCGGGCAATGTCGTCGAGATCTGGGGTGGCATGGGCACCCAGCCGGCGCATGACCGCCATGACGGCTTCCATGAATTCACCGACAAGGAACCGGGCATCAAATACCTGCTCGACCAGCAGTCGGGCGACTGGAAGCAGGACCAGGCCTACAATCTGATGGCCAACGCGCTGAAGACCAACGAGAAGATCGATCTCGTCTACGGCCACAACGACCCGATGGCCTACGGCGCCTATCTCGCCGCCAAGGATGTCGGCCGCGAGAAGGACATCAAGTTCATCGGCATCGACGGCCTGCCCAACGAAGGCGTGCAGATGGTGAACAAGGGCGAGCTGACGGCGACCTTCACCTATGTCACGCCAGGTGCGGAAGGCCTGCGCCAGGCGATCAAGTTCCTCAATGGCGAGAAGGTGGAGAAGACCATCACCTTGCCAACCGAGAAGATCACCAAGGAAAACGCCGCCCAGGTGCTGAAGGACAACGGGCTGTAAGTTTTCACGGGAGATACGTGCCGGCCCAGGGTCCAGCTTGGCACCCTTCCTCTCCCCCGTCGATCGGGGGAGAGGTGTCGAGCGCAGCTCGACGGAGTGGGGGTCGACCCTTGGCGCAGTGCGGAAGATTCTTGCGCCCTTGTCCCCTTTTGAGTATCCGTCGGCGGCGGTTGCCAAGTGGTTCCCCCACTCCGTCGCTGCTTCGCAGCGCCACCTCTCCCCCCTCCGGAGGGAGAGGAAACGACTCGTACCTTACGCCAGCTTCGCCAGCAGCTTCATGAAAGTGGCGATCTCCTTGGCCGAGAGCGGCGCCAGGGTTTCCTGCGTGATCTCGCGGGCCAGCGGTATCAGGCGCTCGATCGCGTCGCGGCCCTCCGGCGTCAGGTTCACCAGCAGCCGCCTTTTGTCGACCTCATGCCTGGAAAGCTCGACCAGGCCACGCGCCTTCAGCCGGTCGATGACGCCTTTCACCGTGGCGGCATCCATGGCGATCAACGTGCCAAGCTGGTTCTGCGAGGTCTCGCCAACGTCGCGCAATTTGGCGAGCGCGGCGAATTGCGGCGGCGTCAGGTCGGCGATGCGGGCGGCGAAGATCGAAACATGGCGCTGATGCGCCTTGCGCAGGATGAAGCCGACCTGCTCCTGCAGGAGGTAGTCGTGATCGTCGACCTCCTCGGCCTCGACCAGCTTGAGCAGATTGTCCTCGGCGCTCACCGCAGCCCGTCCCAGGCTTTTATCCCGTCCGCCGCGAGGCCACCCATGCGATTGTGGATGCGCGGGCCGCAGGTCATGGCAAGGCAGAACAGGATCTCGTCGGGACGCGGGCCGTCGCTGATGCCGATTTCCATGGCGTCGAAATGGCTGCGCACATAGGCGGCGTTGATGTGGCCGAGCGGCACATCGAGCTTCGAGCCGAAGGCGCCGACCTTCTTCGCCGACGGCACGATTGCCTTGGCATCGCCCAGCCGCTCGCGCATGGCGTAGCCGCCCGGCACATGCCACAGCGCGCCATGTTCCAGTTCGCCGGCGCTGCCGACGATGGCGCCCTTGCCGTAACCGTCGATCTGTTTGACGTCACCGCCAAGCGCGGCGATGAGCTTGTCGGAGAGCAGCAGGCCGAGCGGCTTCAGATCCTCCATCGCGCTTTGCAGATCCTCGACATAGCGCCCGGCGAACGGATTCCTGACCACGGCCATGGCGGCGGCACGCCGGCGCGGCACCTCAGCGACAGGCCCGCCCTCATGAAAAATTTCCTCGCTCAGCACCGCGATCTTGCGGATCGGGAATTCAGGCATGGGCAACTTCCTCCGGTTCATGCTTGTCGGGCGCGCCGAGTGCCACTGCGCCGCTGATGCGGGCCTCCCCACCCAGAAACAGCGCCGATGCGGCAATCAGGCCGCGCCGGCGAAAATCTTCGGCGACGGCAAGGCCATTGTCCAGGGCGCGTGCCACTTCATCAGGTGCAAGCGCGCCGACGGCTTGTGTCACCAGACGCGTGCCAAGATCGCTGTCTGGCGACAAGTCGCGTGCGGGAACGCGTCTGATGGCAGGATTGCCTGGCAGGTCCACCGCATTGGCGATGAGCGTCGCCGCCGCATCGGCCTCGGCGCCGGTCCGCGCCAGCACGGTGACGGCGTCGGCGATGCCGAGGGAGAAGGAGCGGCCACGCCAGCCGCTGGTGGCAACGCCACGCACGCCATCGGCCGCGCGGATCGTGATCCGGTCGGCCATGCCGTTGCCGGTGCCGGCGACCGCCAATCCCATCGAACGGCCCTTGCCGATGTGCAGGGCGCTGTCGCCGCCATTGTTGACATAGGCGCGATCGAGCTTGCGCCCGGCAAGCAGCGCGGCGAGCATTTCGTCGGCTACCGATCCGGCCACGGCGGCCATCGGGGTGATGAAGCATTCGGCCAGGGGCATGACGGCTGCTTCCATGCGGCGCGCCGTCGGGCCGGCAAAGGCGCGCGGCGCCAGGAAAAACGCCGGGAGGCGCAGGTCGGGGAGCTCTTCGACCAACTCCATCAGGATGGTCTGGAAGCGAGCGACGGCCTGCTCATAGGCCAGGCGGCTTTCATTCGCCTCGCCAAAGGCCTCGACGATCAGGTCGATCGGCCCGTGGTTGAGATGTAGCCGCTTGCCGTCCTGCAGCCAGTGCGCTTGCGGGCCTTGCATCACCCGGCCCCGTTCGAACCGGCACGGCGCAACTGTGCCAGCGGCGGCCACGGATTGCCGGCAGGCGCATCGCCGCCGCGGCGCGGATTGAGATATTCGCCGCCCTTGGCAACGATGTCTTCGACGCTGCGTATCTCGGCCTCGTAGCCGCCGAGCCTGACATAGTCGTCGCGACGCAAGGTAAATTCGATCGGCGCCACCAACGCCGGCGTCGGCACATAGCCGAAGGCGCCTTCCGGCACCCTGGTGACATCGACCATCAGCGTGATGCCGCCACCCGGCCAGACATAGACCGGCGCGCCGCCGACCGTTACGTAGGTCTTCAGGCCTTGCACCGAGCGGGTGAGATTGACGGGGTTTTCGGTGACGCCGGCGCGCAGCGAGCCGCCGGCGCCGCCGATGAACAGCACGGTGCACAAGGCCGGCTCGCAATTGTCCTCGATCAGGTTGACGGATTTCCGCAACCGCTCCGGAAACGGTTTTTCGACCGGCTTCAGCTCGTCGTCGAGTTCGTAATAGGCGAACTGCTCGCCGGTGGTCGAAACCATCAGCAGCGACAGGCCCGGCCGTGCGCCCTTCTTGGCGTTCCATTCGCCGAGGATCGACAGCGGATCCGATATGCTGGTGCCGCCCCAGCCCAGGCCTGGCTCGGAGACCTTGAAATAGCGGCCCGGCGTCGAGCGGCGGCCGACGATCTTGATGCCGGTATCCTGCCAGCCCAGCACCTTGCCGGCCTGGTGTTCGGAGACGACGCCGGTGATGTGGTCGTCGACCACCACGACCTCGTCGACCAGTCCGCGCCATTGCGTGGCGAACATGCCGATGGTCGCCGAGCCGCAGCCGACGCGCATGCGGTGTTCCACCTTTCCGTCGATGACGGGTGGTTTGCCGGCTTCGACGATCACCGTCGCGCCGCCGTCGATGGCGAGTTCCACAGGCTTGCGGTTGCACAAATCGAGCAGCGCATCACAGGTGGCGCGGCCCTCCGCCTTGGAGCCGCCGGTCAGGTGATGCACGCCGCCCAGCGACAGCATCTGCGAGCCATATTCGCCCGTGGTGACATGGCCGATGGCCTCGCCTTGCGACCGCACCACAGCCGTTTCGGGTCCGAGATGACGGTCGGTGTCGATCTTCACCTTGACGCCGCAATAGGAGAAGATGCCTTCGGTCACCACGGTGACGAGATCGACGCCCTCGACCTCCTGGCTGACGATGAAGGGTGCGGGCTTATAGTCGGGATAGGTGGTGCCGGCGCCGATTGCCGTGACGAAGCGGCGGCCGGTGTTGACCAGTTCGCCATCCCACTGCTCGCCCTCGGCGACAAAGGGCACGATAGTCGCGCCGGTCTCGGCCGCATGGTCGAGGACGGTCAGCGGGTCCATGCGCACGATCCGGCCGGCGACATTGCCATAGCGGTCGCAGGCGCCGGTGCGGCCGTCCGCGATATAGCACATGACCGGACAGGCATCGCAGCGGATCTTTTCCGCCACCAGCTTCTCGCCGGGATCATGGGTTTCGAAGCGTTCGGCAAGCTCGCTCATTGGCGTGCCTCCTTGTCGCGGATGGCCGCCAGGATGCGGCTTGGCGTTGCCGGCACCTTGGTGACCAGCACGCCGGTGGCGTGACGGATGGCGTTGAGGATCGCCGGCGCCGTCGGGATCAGCACATGCTCGCCCAGCCCCTTGGCGCCGAACGGCCCTTCGGGATCGGGCACCTCGATAAGGATGGTCTCGATCGGCGGCACGTCGCCGATCGTCGGGATGAGATAGTCGTGCAAATTCTCGGTGCGGCCGGGGATGTATTCTTCCATCAGCGCCATGCCGATGCCTTGCGCGATACCGCCTTCGATCTGGCCCTCGACCAGCAGCGGGTTGATCGCCTTGCCGACATCGTGCGCGGCGGTGATTTTCAAGAGCTTCACCGTGCCGAGCTTGAGGTCGACCTCCAGTTCGGCGATCTGCGCGCCGTAACCATAGACGGCATAGGGCTTGCCCTGACCCTTGGCGTCGAGCGGCAGCGTGGGCGGATCGTATGTCTCCTCGGCGCGGAAGACGAAGCCGTCGGCATCGGCGTCGAGCGCGGCGAGGTCGATGCGGCGGGTGGCCTCACCCTCGCGGATGACGATCGCCGCGCCATCCAGTCGCAGGGAAGCCTTGTCCGAGACATTGGCGAAGCGCAGGATTTTTTCGCGCAAGGCGCGGCCCGCCTTTTCGGCCGCCTTGCCGGTGACGAAAGTCTGTCGTGAGGCCGAGGTCTTGCCGGCGTCGGGGCTGATCGCCGTATCGGCGCTTTTCAGCTGGAATTTCTCCAGCGGCAGGCCGAGCGCGTCGGCGCAGATCTGGGTGATGACGGTGTTGGAGCCCTGGCCGATGTCGACGGCGCCCTGGTGCAGGATCACCGCGCCATCAGCGGCGATGCCGACCCTAATGGTCGACGGATTGGGCAGCGAGGTGTTGCCGCAGCCATACCAGCACGAAGCGACGCCGACGCCACGCTTTCTATCGATGCTGGTGCTGTTGAAGGCATCGGCGGCAGCCGTCGCCCGCGCCCAGTGCGGCCGCAGGGCTTCGAGGCATTCGGCGATGCCGACGCAAGACTCCAGACGCTGCCCTGTAACCGTTTCGGAGCCGTTCCGAAGGCAGTTCGTCAGGCGAAACTCGAGCCGATCCATACCGAGCTTGCCGGCGAGCTCGTCATAGAGCGTCTCCTGCATGATCGTCGCCTGCGGCACGCCGAAGCCACGGAAGGCGCCAGCAATCGGCCCATGCGTGTGGATGGCGCGACCCTCGGCACGATAGTTGGGCGTGAGATAAGGGCCGGACGCATGCACCGGCACGCGGTTGGCCACCGTCGGACCCCAGCTTGCATAGGCGCCGGTGTTGAAATCGCCTTCGAAGACCATGCCGGTGACATGACCGTCGGCATCGGCACCGATGGTGGCCTGCATTTCGGCGGGATGGCGCTTGGTGGTCGACATCATCGATTCGTTGCGCGTGTAGGCGAGCGCCGCCGCCCGCCCGGTCTTCAGCGCCACAAGACCGATGAGGGGCTGCAGGGAAACGTCGAGCTTGGAACCGAAGCCGCCGCCGGTCGCGGTCGGCACGATGCGCACCTTGTCGACGGCAAGGCCAAGCACTTTGGCCGTATCGTCGCGGTCCATGTAGGGTGCCTGGGTGCAGGCGACGACGACCAGCGTGTCGCCGTCGAGATAGGCATAGCCGGCTTCCGGCTCGATATAGGCATGCTCGACATAGGAGGTCTCGATCGCGCCGGTCGCGGTGACGGCCGCATCGGCAAGCGCTGCCTCGGGATCGCCGCGCTCGACAAAGCCCTTGGTCAACAGATTGGCCGGGCGGTTTCCGTGGATCAGCGCCGCGCCCTCGGCCTGCGCCTCGCAAGGCTGGAGAACATGCGGCAATTCGGTCCAGCGGATCGGGAAATTCGACAGATCGAGATCGAGGATCGCCTCGCGCTCGCCGGCGACCAGGGCGACCGCCTCGCCGCGAAGCCGGGCAAAGCCTTCGGCCAGCGCCGGCTGGTCGGCGAATGGGCCGATAACGCCGAAACAGTTTTTTCCCGGGATGTCGGCGGCCGTGAAAACGCCCGCGATGCCTGGATGCGCCTTCGCCCAGCCATCGATGTCGCCGAAGGCGAAGCCGGCATGATAATGGGGCGAGCGGATCACCAGCACGGCAAGCGCATCGGCCGGAAAGGAATCGCCGCCGAACTTTTCGTCGCCGGTGACCTTTGGAACGCCGTCGAGCCTGACCGGTGACGCGCCAATGGCGTGGCCGGCCCGAGGCAGACGGAAATCCAGGCTGGCGGCCTGGAGAGAGGCCTCCATCACCGCGGCGATAATCTTGCGGTAGCCGGTGCAACGGCAGAGGATCCCGCCCAGCGCGTCCTGCACCTCGGCTTCGGTCGGCCTGGGTTTCGTCTCCAGCAGCGCGGTGGCGGCGACCAGCAGCGCCGGCGTGCAGATGCCGCACTGCGCGGCCCCATGCGCCAGGAACGAGGCTTGCAGCGCCGACAGCCGGCCATTGGCCAGTCCTTCGACCGTCGTCACCGCGGTGCCAGCGGCCGAGGCCGCCGGCATCAGACAGGCGCAGACGGGGTCGCCGTCGACCAGCACCGTGCAGGCGCCGCAATCGCCGGCGTCACAGCCGACCTTGGTGCCGGTGAGCCGCAACTCCTCGCGCAACACCGAAGACAGCCGGCGCAGCGGCGGCACGCTGACCGAGACAGCGGCGCCGTTGACCGCGAAGGCTATATCGGCGCGATCCATGCTCATGCGGCCACCTTGTCGTCCGTCTGCATCGATGCCGCCGCAAGCACGGCGCGCGCAACGATCTCGCGCACGGCGTCGAGCCTGTATTCGGCGCTGCCGCGCACATCGGCGATCGGCGACAGTTCCGTCATCGGCGCGGACCGGACAGCCTCGGCAAGCCCAGTGCCCACTGGCAGCCCGCGCAATGCCGCCTCGACCCCAGCAAGCCGCCTGGCTACGGCCGAGCAGGAGCCGACGGCGATCGCCGCATCCGCGACAACGCCGTTCTCGACCACCAGACGCGCCGCCACCATGGCGATGGAGATGACGAGATAACGCCGGGCGCCGAGCTTGACGAAAGCCGATGTGCCGGCGGGTTTCGGCACGCGGATGGCCGTCAGCATCTCGCCGGGCTGCAAGGCCGTGCGGCGATTGCCGAGGATGAAATCCGACAAGGGCAGATGGCGTGTCGCCGCCGCCGAGCGCAGTTCGACCTCGGCGTCCAGCACGAGCAGCCCCGGCACGCCGTCGGCGGCCGGCGAGGCATTGCAGAGATTTCCGGCGACGGAAGCAACGTTCTGGATCTGCGGCGAGCCGACCTCGGCTGCGGCCTGTTTCAGCGCGTCAAAGGCCGGCGGCAAGGGATGGCGGATGACATCGGTCCAGGTCGTGCGCGCGCCGATCACCCAATGGGTATCGGTCTCGGCGATGCCGCGCAACGCGGCGAGGCCGTTGATGTCAAGGACATTGTCGCGAAACGGCCTGCTGCCCTGCGCCGGATAGAAATCCGTGCCGCCGGCAAGGATGCGCCAGGCGCCCTCGCCAAGCAGCGCGAGCGCCTCGTCGACCGTGGTGGGTTTCGCGTAACGGGTCACGCTTTGCCTTCCCAACAAGATGGGCCTTCCCCAAAAGTGCCCGCCCAAGGCGCTTACCTCGGGACAATTCCCGGTTTTTGACCCGGAAATTCATTCGTATGCAAATGATATCAAGACGGCGGAAATTGTCAAAGCCAGAGTTTTGCTCACCGTCCTTGCCGGAACGCGGGCAACGCGATTGTTATGTCTTCGGAGGTTGACGCGGCCGGCCATCTGGTCAAGTTTCTGCGTCCGGTTGCGTCAGCGGCATCTTTCTACTGGAGCCTGATCCCAACACAGAGAAGAAGGAGGCCCCATGGCCGACGAAGCGCTTGTCGTCATCGACCTGCAGAATGATTTTTGCCCGGGCGGCGCGCTGGCCGTTACCGGCGGCGACGAGATCGTGCCGCTGGTCAATGACATGATCCGGCGAACCGACCATGTCGTGCTGACACAGGACTGGCACCCCGCCGGCCATTCCAGCTTCGCCTCCAGCCACCCGGGTTCACAGCCCTTCACGATGATCGAGATGCCCTACGGCCAGCAGACGCTGTGGCCGGACCATTGCATCCAGGGCAGCCTGGGTTCGGATTTTCACTCCGGCCTTGCCTGGACCAAGGCCGAACTTGTCATCCGCAAGGGCTTTCGGCCTGATATCGACAGCTATTCGGCTTTCTTCGAAAACGACCGGAAAACGCCGACCGGGCTCGCCGGCTATCTCAAGGAGCGCGACATCGATACGCTGACGCTGGTCGGGCTGGCCACCGATTTCTGCGTCGCCTTCTCGGCGCTGGACGCCGTCAGGCAAGGGTTCAAGACCGCCGTGCGGCTCGATGCCTGCCGTGCCATCGATCTCAATGGCTCTCTGGAGACGATGCTGCAACGGATGCGCGACGCCGGCGTGACGCTTGAAGATCCTGTGTCGGACTGAACAGGCCGTGAGGGTTTCGATAAAGTTTTCACTCGTTGCGACGGGGGTGATGGCAGGTGCGGTAGTCGCCAGCACCATGCTGCTTCCTGCACAGGCTTTCGCGGCAGAAGACCACGGCCTGCCCGGCGACACCATGTCGCTCTGGTGGGCGCTGCCCTTTGCCGGGCTGCTTTTGTCGATCGCCACCGGTCCACTGCTGTTCCACCATGTCTGGGAACACCATTACGGCAAGATCGCAGCCTTGTGGGCGGCGCTGGTGATCGTGCCGCTCGCGGTCGCCTTCGGTGCTCCGGCCGCAACCGAGGCGGTGCTGCACGCGCTGCTCACCGAATACATGTCGTTCATCGTGCTGCTGTTCGCGCTCTATACGATTTCAGGCGGCATCCTGCTTGCCGGCAACATCCACGGCACACCGCTGGTCAATGCCGGACTGCTGATCGTCGGAGCGCTGCTTGCCTCGGTCATCGGCACGACCGGCGCCTCGATGATCCTGATCCGGCCGATCCTGCGCGCCAACGATGCCAGGCCTTTCAACGCTCATGTCGTCATCTTCTTCATTTTCCTGGTGTCCAACATTGGCGGCTCGCTGACGCCGCTCGGCGATCCGCCGCTGTTCGTCGGCTTCCTGCGCGGCGTCGACTTCTTCTGGACAACGACGAATCTCTGGCGCGAGACGCTGTTCGTCGGCGTCGTCGTGCTGGCGGTGTTCCTGGCGATCGACATCGTCCTGCACCGGCGCGAGGCTGGCGCACCGAAGATCAAGGATCCGACACCGGACACGACGGTGCGGCTGCGCGGCCTGGCCAACCTTCCGCTGCTGGCCGGTGTAATCGCCGCTATCCTGCTGTCGGCGGCCTGGAAGCCGGGCGTGAGCTTTTCCCTGTTCGGCGTCGGTCTCGAACTGCAGAACCTGGTACGCGACGCCGTCATCCTCGCGCTGGCCCTGCTGTCGCTTCCCCTCTCCTACAAGAGCCACCGCGAGGCGAACGGCTTCAACTGGGGCCCGATCGCTGAAGTGGCCAAATTGTTTGCCGGCATCTTCATCTGCATCGTGCCGGTCGTCGCCATCTTGAGGGCTGGCCATGACGGCGCGCTGGCGCCTCTGGTCGCGCTGGTGACCTCGGCGCAAGGCACGCCCAATGACCTCGCCTATTTCTGGCTGACCGGGGCGCTGTCGTCCTTCCTCGACAACGCGCCGACCTATCTGGTGTTCTTCGAACTGGCCGGCGGCGACCCTCAGCACCTGATGACCGAGTTGGCCTCGACGCTCGCCGCGATCTCGGCGGGTGCCGTGTTCATGGGCGCCAACACCTATATCGGCAACGCGCCCAACTTCATGGTCTATGCCATTGCTAGGCATCGCGGGGTGAAGATGCCGGGCTTCTTCGGCTATATGCTGTGGTCCGGGCTGGTGCTGATCCCGACCTTTTTAATCGCGGGTTTTCTGTTCTTCGGTTGATCAACCGACCCCAACATAGCGCCTGACCGCCGACGGGTCGGCACGCAGTTCCTCGACATCGACCGTCTCACGGTTGCGGCCGTTCTCGATGAACGAGACACGATCGGCGACCGACAGAACGGCATCGACCCGCTGCTCGACCAGGATGGTAGACACGCCCATCTCGCGCAGCTTCGACACCGTCTCGCGGATTTTCCCGATCATCGATGGCATCAACCCTTCGGTCGGCTCGTCGAGCAAGAGCACCTGCGGCTCGAGACAAAGCGCACGCGCCATGGCCAGCATCTGCTGCTCGCCGCCGGACAGCGTGCCGGAGCGCTGCCGCAGCCGCTGACGCAGCAGCGGGAAGAGGTCGAGCACCTGCTCCTTCGTCGCCTTGCCCTTGCCGCGCGCCATCAGCCCGATCTCGATGTTCTCGGCCACCGTCATCTCGGCGAACAGCCGCCTTCCCTGCGGCACATAGGCGACGCCGGCCTTCGGCACTTCATGCGCCGGCAGGCCGGTCAATTCCTTGCCGGCAAGGCTGATCGAACCGGCACTCGCCGGAACCAGGCCCATGATCGCCTTCAGCGTCGTCGTCTTGCCGGCGCCGTTGCGGCCGAACAGGCACAGCACCTCGCCCTTGTTCAGCGCGAGGTCGAGCCCGTAGAGCACCTGGACCTCGCCATAGAAGCAATCCAGTCCCGAGATCGCCAGTGCTTCCGCCTTGCTCGTCTCCGCCCTGTTCGTTTCGATCATGGGGCGGTCCCCAGATAGGCTTCCTGCACCGCCTTGTTTTCGCGGATCGCCTCGGGCGTGCCTTCAGCCAGGATCTTGCCGGCGTTGAAGACGGTGATGCGGTCGGCAAGCTGCATGACGACCGGCATGTTGTGCTCGATCAGAAGGACGGTGGCACTCTTGGCGATATCGCGCACGAGTTCGATGAAATTATCGATCTCGCTATCGGCCAGGCCTTGCGTCGGCTCGTCGAGGATCAGCAGGCGCGGCTTCAACGCCAGGCCCATCGCCACTTCCAGCAACCGCTGATGGCCGTAGGACAATTGCCCGGCCGGCATATGAGCGCGGTCGGCCAGCCCTGTACGTTCGAGCGCCGACATGACGCCCGCGCGCAATGCATCCTTCGAGCGGATGTCGCTCAGTGTGAGCTGCACCGGCAGCGCGACATTGTCATATACGCTGAGGTTGGCGAAGACACTGGTGATCTGGAAGGTGTAGGCGATGCCTCGTCTGACCCTGACATAGGTCGGCAGACCGGTGATATCGGCGCCGTCGAAGACGATCGTTCCCGAAGATGGCTGGATGCGGCCGCTGATCAGGCTGACGAAGGTGGTCTTCCCCGCACCGTTGGGGCCAATGACGGCGCGAATTTCGCCGGGCATCAAGGCGAAGTCGACATTGTCGACGGCGCGCAGGCCGCCGAAGTCGCGCGACAGGCCCTTGGTGGTCAAAAGCGGTGTCATGGCAGCCATCCGAGCCAGCGCTGGCGGATGGTGCCGAGAATCCCTTTGGGAAAAAACAGCACCAGCAGGATCAGCGCGACGCCGACGATCAGCAGATAGGCCGATGTGTAGCCGCTGGTGAGGTCGATGACATAGTACATGAACAGCGTGCCGATCAGCGGTCCGAGCGTCGTGGCGGCACCGCCGAGCAGGACCCACAGCAGCGGCAGGATCGAATATTGCACCGAAGCGAAACTCGATCCGACATAGCCGAACAGCAGCGCGTAGGCGGCACCCGAGGCCGCGCAGATCGTGCCGGAGACGACCACGGCGGCCAGCTTGTTCGAGAAGGTGTCGTAGCCCAGCATCCTCGTGCGTTCTTCGTTCTCGCGGATGGCGACCAGCACGCGGCCATAGCGGGAGCGGACGACGGCAAGCGTGATCAGCAGCACGAGCGAGAACAACCCGAGTGCCGTCATGTAGCGCATGGTCGGATTGGTGAGGTCGAGCGACGTCGCGCCGAAGGTAAGGACACGCGCCGGCTGCGGCACGACCTGGCCTTGATCACCGCCGGTCCACGCCGCGAAATAGAGGATGGCGAGGTAGAAGACCTGGGCGAACATCATGGTGACGATCATGAAGGCGACACCCGTGGTGCGCAGTGCCAGCAGGCCGATGATCAGGGCGAGAGCGGCGCCGCAGGCGAGACCAGCGGCGAATGCCGCCGGCACGCCCCAGCCCAACTGGATGAGGGCAAGCCCGGCGCCATAGAGCCCGGCGCCGAAGAACATGGCGTGGCCGAGGCTGAGCAGGCCGACATAGCCGAACAGCATGTTGTAGCCCATGGCAAAGACCGCCAGCACCATGATGCGGGCCAGCAGGCCATGATAGTATTCCGGCAGGACGAAGCTCAGCACGAAGAGCAGGGCGATGACGCCGAGATGGAGCGCGTAGGCCTTTGCCGGCGAAGCTTCGCTCATCGCGCTGCCGTCCCGAACAGGCCTTGCGGGCGGAACACCAGCACCATGGCGACCAGCAGCGTGGCGATGATCTTGGCCAAGGTCGGCGAGAAGAACATCGAGATGATGCCGTCGGACAGGCCGATCAGCACGGCGGCGACGACGGTGCCGCGCAGCGAGCCCAGCCCGCCGATGATGACGACGATGAAGGACAGGAGCAGCGGATCCTGTCCCATCAGATAATGCGCCTGGCTGATCGGCACGATCAGCACCGCGGCAATGGCGGCCAGCATGGCGCCGAGCGCGAAGACGCCGCCATAGACGCGGCCGACCGGGATGCCGAAGGCCTGCGCCGTCTCGCTGTCATACCGCGTGGCGCGCATGATCAGGCCGATTTTCGTGCGCGTCAGCACCAGCCATGTCGCGATCAGCAGCAGCGCGGAGGCGGCGATAATCGACAGCTTGTAGCCGGAATAGCCGAACCACGGCAGAAGGATGCGGTAGCTGAAGGGCGGCTCGACGGGCCGCGCTTCGGGGCCGTAGAAGGTCAGCGCCAGTTGCTGGATGATGTAGAGCATGCCGATCGTGGCGACGATGGTGGCTTCAGGATTGTAATTGAGCCGGCGCAGCACCAGCCGCTCGGCGACCAGCGCGATGGCGCCGACGATCAGCGGCGCGATCACCAGCGCCGCCAGGAAGCCGAGTGCCGGGTGGCCCGAGATCGCCGTGGTGATCGCCCAGGCAAGCACGGCACCGAGCATGAAGAATTCGCCATGGGCGACGTTGACGACACGCATGACGCCGAACACCAGCGACAGGCCAAGCGCCGTCAGCGCCAACACGGCAGACGTGACGAGGCCTTCGAGGGTTGCCAGGAGGAGATGGGGTCCGAAGTGCATTGATTACACGCTTGAGAGGGCGGCACGAAGCGCCTCCCTCTGCCCTGCCGATTCCGGCAAGACAGAGGGGGGGTGCCTTGGCGCTCACGCTCGGAGAATGGCCAAGCTCACAGTGCCTGCGTCGTGTAATCGCCTTCGGCCTCGTAGAGCCCGTCCTCGATCTTGGTCTTGTGGACGACCTTGAGCTTGCCGCCTTCGACCTTGGAGATGTTCTGGATGCCGAAGCACTGGTGGATCTTGCCGTTGAAGGTTTTTGCACCTTGCGGATGCTCCGGCCCTTCGGCGAATTCCTTCAGCGCCTCGGTCGCCTCGACCAGCTTGGCGCGGTCTTCCGGTCCCTTGTAGCCGGCATCCTCCATCGCCTTCTTGACGACGTAGAGCGTTTCCCAGCAGCCGAACATATGCGCGGCGGTGGAGACGTCCTTGGGATCGCCGACGGCGGCGCCATTGTCGTCGATGCCGACAGCGGCGCGATAGGCCTTCTGCGCTTCGGTGTCATCGGCCTGGGCGTAGCGCGGCGAGCCTTCCCAGAAATGGCTGCCGTCGAGGAATTCCAGCCCAGGGCTGTTGATGTCGACGGCTTCCAGCGAATCGATGAAGCCGAACAGCTGCGGCCGGTTCGAGCCGTAGAACTCGCCGAGTTCCTTGACGAAGGTGAGCACCGCCGGCCCGACCATGACGTGATAGATGACCTCGGTCTCGGCCGGGATCTGCGGGAAATATTTGGTGAAAGAGGATTCCGTCGGCGGAATGGCGATCTGCGCGATCACCTCGGCGCCTTGCGCCTTCAGCGCCGGCGGCAGGTAGTCGCGATGGTCGTAGCCGAAGGCGAAATCGGGGAAAATCTGCGTCACCTTCTTGCCGGCATTGGCCGCGATCCACGGCGCCATCGACTGGATCTGGCTCTTCACGTCGGTGATGCCGGGCTGGAAGACGTAACGGTTGAGTTTGGTCGAGGCGACGTGGTGACCTTCGCTGACGACGAAATAGGGCATCTTGGCTTCGCCGGCGGCAGGCGCCGAGCCGATGACGACATGCGAGAACAGTGTGCCGAAGACGATGTCGGTCTTATGCTGGGTGGCGAACTTGCCGACCACCTCGGCGCCACGGCCGGGGTCGGTGCCGTCATCCTCGATGATGACCTCGACCTGGCGGCCGTTGATGCCGCCGGCGGCGTTGATGGCCTTGATCGCGGCAGCGGTCGTCTTCTCGTACCAGCGGCCATAGGCGGCGCCGATGCCGGTGCGGTGCGACTGGAAACCGATCTTGATCGGCGCCGAGCTTTGGGCCTGGGCGTAGCGTACGAAGCCGGGCGCCACGGCCAGCCCTGCGCCGGCGGCCAGACCCTTCAGCGCGGTGCGGCGGGTAAGGCTTGACTTGGAGAGGTCGAAAAATCCGTTCTTGTCAGTCACGTTCGTTCCCCTGTTTTTGCGTTTTGACCAACGATAAGGCGGCTCGAACATCCTCGGCAAGAGGATGCAAAATTGCATGTGTACAAACTAAATCACCAAAGGTTTGGCCTGGCAAGCGAGCTTTCCCTCGGGGCATGCCCACGGGATCGCTTGTGTCATCCGACCGTCGGCGTGGCAAGCAGCCAGAGACCGAAAATGGTGTAGGCGATCATCAAAACGGTGAGCGGGAACTGGCTGAGCGCGGCGCGGGCGGGTTGGCGGTGCAGGCGCCAGGCAAAACCGTGGGCGACGAGAACGGCCAGCACATGGCCCGATATGATGGCGCCGGCCTGGATGTTCCACAGCCACCAGGCGGAACTGGCGCCGGCAACGATGCCGGCCTCGACCTGCATGTCGGCGGTGCCGAACAGGTTCCAACCCAGCGCAAAGGGGTCGGACAGGGAGGCCAAGGCATACTGGCCGTCGACGAGCAGCGCCGTCAGATAGTGCGCGACATGATAGGCGAGCGCGATCGGCACGATCGACACCAGCAGCCCCGCCGCCTGGGCGAGAGGCCTATCGCTGCCGGCCAGACGCTGGCCGAGGAAGACCGCGAGCAGGAACGCGCCCGCGAGCAGCACGAATGTCAGCACAAGACCCAGGCTGCCGCTGCCGATCACCGCCGTGCGGCCGGGAAATTCCAGCGGATTGATGCCGAACAGGCCGAGCCAGAAGAACGTCTTCGACAGGCCATCGAAGGAGACCGAGGACAAAGCGAGCAGCAGGAAGGCGATGCCGCTGGCCGGCAAGGGTTCGTCCGCCAGCAGCTTGGCACCCGGCCAGCACAGGCCGAGACGGCCCTGTTCATCGCGTCTGACAGGGGCGAAACGCGCCACCATCGAAAAGAAGATGGTCAGGAATTCGCCGCTTCGGCTCCACCTGTCGTAGCCGAACAGCAGCATGGCGACGAGGGTAAACAGCCAATAGAGCCCGGCAGCAAAGGCAAGCCGAGCCGGATCATCGGGTGCCGGATCGATGAGTTCGAACCAGGCAAAGGCGAAAAACAGAACAACGGCCGGCCAGCAGCCGAGCCATTGCGGAAGACGCCAGGCCCCCACATCGCCTCTGCCGGTCCGGCGCGACAGCAGCCGCCACGGCCCGCACCAGGGGCTGAGCCACGACCAGAGATCGCCGAACAGGCCTTGCAGCAGGGTTAGGCCGGCCCAGAGCAGGGTCCATACCACCAGCGGCAAGGGGTTGGAGAGCGGATCGCGGCTGCCGAAGAGACCGGCGGCGATGAGGATTGCAAAGCCGGCAAAGGAGATCGTGCTGACGGCAGGGCGAGCGCTGTCGTTGACGTTGAAAAGCGGCAGGCGTCGGCGCCAGAAACGGTCGAGGGTGTCGGGCGGCAGCAGGGCAAGGACGAGGAAGCTGACGGCCACCGCGAAGGCGCCGCCGATCAGGTAGTAGCCGGTGGGGAGGAGGAGGACGTGGCCACGGTCGGAGGCGTGAGCGAAGGCGGGGGTGGGTAAGAGGACCAAGGCAAAGGAGATAGGAACGAGGCCGCAAAGATGGCGCTCTATGGCTTGGCACCCTTCCTCTCCCCCGTCGATCGGGGGAGAGGTGTCGAGCGTAGCGCGACGGAGC
>NZ_JAIUIN010000012.1:0-143681 GCF_020165665.1 Mesorhizobium sp. BH1-1-4 | reverse complement strand
GACGGAAAACCACCGTCTCACGGGGCATGCGCATGCGGCATTTCGATTCACCAGATACTTTCCCCGGACAGCCCTGCGCGATGGGGGAAGACGACAGTATGCTTTAGAAGGGCAGGCAGGATACAGCGGTCCCGAGGAGCTTCATCGAGAGCAGTCTGTGCCTTTCCATGTCGTTTTTTTGAACTACCGCCCGAGGGCCATCAGAAAAGCATCCATACGCTCGAAAAGGACATTCTCGGGCTGATCGCCTTTCGAAGCCCCTTCGAGCATCTTGCAGAGGTCATTCAACGAGATGGTAAGAATGAACTTCCCATACTCCCGAAGGATCCCCTTTGCTGCGTCTACCGCATGCTTCGAGGCACCCTTTCGGGCAATGACGATCGCTACAGTTCTCAAGCCATTGGCCACGAGGTACTTCTCGGTAATTTGAATCTCGCGCTGACCGATGGGGTCTGCGTAATTCTTTGCTTCGAAGACCACGTATCGCGTCGAAAAGTCAGAAGCCAAATCGGACCAGAACGATGTTCCGGTTGACCTGATCCTGCCCACCAGATCCATTCGATTAAGATCATCGCTGGTTCTTTGCTGGCGGACGAAGTTCGAGAGATGAGCGCTGAACAGGAAACGGATTGCTTCCTCGCAGGCGAGTTCGAACGCCCTCCAGCCCGCCTCCGCCTGCTCGATCGATCGGAGCCTGGTCGCCAGCAGCATGCCTTGATCGTTTGGACCATCCACCTCTGGCTTTTCGATTACCTCATCAATGATCGTGTCGGCGATCAGGCCCTCCAGCGCCTCAGCAAGTTCGTCATCTCGGGCGACGATCTTGCGCAAGTCGTTGATCCCCCAAACGTCAACCTCATCGTCGAAGCCGGATGTTTCGATACGACGGAGTTCCGCTGCACCTAGGTCTTTTGTCAGGACGAGGATTCCGCGTGAATACGGACCACGCTGCACGACCTGGCGCAGGTGTCTGTGCGCATCTTTCGCCCAAGTATGCCAGTCGTGCTGCCAGCGAAGGACTTTGAATTCAACGGCGACAGGACCGGATTTGTCCGCTGGCGTAAATGCGAGATCGGGTTCCGAGCGGAACATCTCCCAATCCTCTTCCGACTCCGGTGGCTCTGCTGGCTTCATACGAACAGCCTGCCCTACTCCGTCTTGCGACAATGCGCGCTCGAGAAACTCTTCCCACTCGAGACCGAGATTCATCATCTCAATCTGCAGTTCTTTCATTTGGCCCATCGTCGCGTCCGCTGACTCTGAAAGTGCGTTAGGGAGTTGTTGGCGCCGCAGGAGGCGATGACGAAAAGATCGGTGTGGATGTCATCCGATCCCATAGGTCGCCGATCAACCGCCAGGCGTCCGACAGCAGGGCTAGGATAGGATCTGCAACGGCCATCACTCCGGCGGGATAGACTACCCACAGGAGTGCACCAATCAGCACAACGTAGACTGCCAGCACTGGGACAATTGAGACTCGATAAACCCATCGGGCTCGCGAAATTGGCCGGGTGACCAGCTCAGCCCACTGTTTATCAGACATGAAGGCGTAAAGGCGCTGCCGCCATTGCGCGCGAACTTGCTTGGCGAGGACATCAAATCGCCAATTGGAAAGCACAGTGGTCAGCAAGCTCGCAAACAGCAACGCCGCCGCACCCAACGAGGCAATATTCACAGCAGAGGAGTTCGTTGTGGCCGAGCGCAAAGCAAACGCTGCACCCGCGATGGCTGCATCTCGCCAGAGAGCAGACAAAAGATCGCGCGTGGCTATCTGCGATCGCGCAACCTCATCCTGCAGGGCCTTTCGGAGATCACCCAAGGATTTGATTGCTTCCTTGCTGTCGTCCTGCAGATGGAAGGCAAATGCCTCGCGTGCGCTGGCCAGCGCGTGGTCCAGGATACCTCTGAGGCCAATGGGCCATTTGGCACTGTCTGGCCAATACAAAGCCAAGTGGTTGTTGAGCAGGTGGAACTTCGTCTCGGTGTCACGCCGTTGGTCGTAAACCCATCGGACCGCTTCCGTGACAACATCAAAAAGCTGAGATTGCGGCTTGCTGAGATCAACATCGGCGAAGGCAGACCTGGCGCCCTTCAGCACGACCTGTTTGCTCGCGTCTGATGTTCGAATTTCAGTTGGCAGGCAAAAGATCAGGCTCCTTACGGCGGCTTCTTTCCAAGCGGAGAAAACGCCTGAACTCTCGTCACCCGGGACGATCAGGTACCAAGGCCGGATGTCGATCGGGGCTGATTGATAGCTCTGGTCTCGAACCAATCTGCGTGGGCTGTCGAAGGTGTCTTCTAGGCGTTTCTGATCGACCGCGCTGCCCCATGTAGAATAGACGCATGATCTCGTGGCAAACTGCAAAAACTCCTCGGCGACCCATATTTTGCGAGCGGTAAGCATGAACTCGGGATCACCGAGGGCCGCTTCGAAGCCTGCTCGGGTAACGAAGTATGCCGCGTCGGCTTCGACCCTCTTCGTTAACCTGACGGAGACAGCTTCGCCCTCTATGCTCGACACATCCCCATTTGCGAGGCCGAACTCCCCGCTGATCTCCCCAAACACGGCCAGCGTTCCTTGCTTGGCCAAGGCCAACGTCGAAGCCAATTCAGAGATCCGATTGAAATGCCCGACGGCAATGTTTGGGATCTGATCGACTCGACAGACCGATGTCGTCTCGGCAAAAACCGCACCTTCCGACGCGGCCATTCGCTGAAACAGGCTACCGAGTTCGATCATCTCCTGGAGCGTCATAGGTTCGTCAATCGGCTGGTCGTGATGGTGATGACAGTACCCGCAGCCGTCGTTGCCGTTTTCACAGTATCCGACGCCTGCTCCGGTACGTCGATCTTCACACCCTCCGCGGTCTTATACTTCTGTGGACGCAGCTTCTTCACTGCGCCTTTGTCGAACTTGAAGACCTCGCCTTCCATGCCTTTTTTGGCCAAACCTTTGTCGAAGCTGGCCCGCACCGCAGCGCTGCCATGTGCGCCGAAAAACTCGGCGAAGAACTCGGCGGCGTCGAACTTGTCGCGCTTGTGGACGGTGTCGTAGTACCGATCACGCACATTCTGCGTGATATCATTCGGCAAATCGTTCTGATGCTTCTTTACCACCTCAACGACCAGCGCCTCGACGGCTTGAGTCATTTGCTTGTCATCGAAGAGTCGCTTGCATGCAAGAAATCCACGGAAGAAATCGGTGATCTCGTGACGAACGGTTTTGTCGACAACAACGATGTTGTCATCGCTATCGACAATCTCGATCAAGGCAGACTTTTGCAGCGCGTCGGCCGACTTCGTGAACGAATTCGCGATTGCTTTCAGGATCGCCTTTGCATCCTCGGTAATGTCGTAGGTGACTGCCTCTTCATGGTCGTATTTCAACACGGACAACAGCTTGCGCTGGCCGGTGACCAGCGTCATCAAGATCATCACGCCTGGCTTGATGCGCTTGTCTCTGCCCGCGTGAAATGTCTGCGCGAGCGTCTTTGAGACCGGTACGAACTGGGCTTCGTCGTCCAAGACCTGCTTCAGCAGTGTCCTAGTTATCGAACCGTCGGCGAAGGTGAACCGGTTTCCTCGTAACGTCTCCATCGCCCTCTCGAGGAAGAAATCCTCGAAATCTCCGATGGGCGTCTCATCGAGCAAGATCGGCTCATCGTTACGATGATGAACGACATGAAAGATGAACTTGTCGATCGAGAGATTTTCGATCTCTTCTTCCGATAGCTGCATTTACTTCCCCCAATGAAATCACAAGAAGCGCAAGCTACAGATTCCGCTCAGGAACGCAATTCGTTCGTTTTTTGTTCTATCATGGCCCAGAGGCGCCGTGAAGGCTTCCGCCTAGCGCCAAAGTGGTGTGTTGTGTGACAGGCTCGCCAGGGCAAGAAAGTCCACCTGCATCAGCGCCGTCCCGCCATGCCAGCAAATGCGCCGGTCTTTCTGTCCACTTGTGACGCTAAGCGGTCGTAAGCGTCCCAAAAGCTGCCAGTCCGCCCTCCACCCCTTATTTGCCGCAGTATCCGGGTATTCCGCTCGTCAAAGCGGCCATCCAAGCTGCGTCGGATGGCCGCCCAGCGTCAAATCTCGATTCGCTCTGCCAGGAGGAGCGCGTCCTCCACATCGACACCAAGGTATCGGACAGTGTTCTCAATCTTAGAGTGGCCGAGCAAGATGTGGATGGCGCGGATATTCCCGGTCGCCTTGTAGATCATCGACGCCTTCGTGCGTTGAAGCGAGTGTGTTCCACACTCCTCCGAACGCAGACCAATCGCGGTCACCCAGTCGTCGAGCAGGCGCGCGTACTGCCTCGTGCTCATATGTTTCGAGTGATCGATCCGGCTCGGGAAAGCATAGTCTTCGACCGAACCTCCCGGCCGTTCGAGCCAAGCGAGAAGATTGGTCCTTACATCGCTCGTGATTGGTGCCGACCTTCTGTTCGGCGTTCCAAGCTGCGCGCTCGCGGCTGGCATCATCGAATTGAGAATGGCCCAGGTGAGTTGTCCTCGGCCTTGATTGGCCGAGGGAGAAACGTCGCAGGACATTTCCGCTCAGGGGCCGTGAACCGACTGACAGGGGAGCACGCCCGTGAAAGCAGACGTGCACTTTACGGTCGAAGTGGACATTAGGGTGGAATCTCGTCCGGCGTGCCATCCAGCTTCGGGAAACAAAAAACGGGCGAAGGCCTTGAAACACGTCCGCCGATTCATCGCGCGCAGGGAGAACCGTTCTCCCGGAAACTTGATTTCCGTTGACGGTGCTGCCTATCGCTCGTGTACATTCCTGGCATGCAGAACAATGACCGCTACGACCTGTCTGATCGTCTCATCCATTTCTTTCGTCCTGTCGATCTGGAATCGGCAAGCGCACCGGACTGGCCAGAGGACACCGGCTATGCTTCTGTGTCCGAGGAACCCTTACTCCGGCCACAGTTTCTGCTGCGACACGCCATCAGGATGGGGCGGCTGTACGCGACCTGGTCAATCCGGAACGGCAGACGGACCGTTCACGGAATGCAGCCTGTCGTCTGCTTCACCGAAATGCCAATTCCGGCCTTCATTGAAGCGGCGCGTACACGAGAAGCTGCAGGCGAAGCCATCAGCCCGTACGGCATCGTTTTTTCCAAGAGTGCCGCGTTCTCCATGGGTGCCCGCCCTGTCATATACGGGCTTAGCAGCGCCACCAATGCAAGTGGCGGTACGAACGACACGCCGAGGCTGTTCGATGAAGCTGCACTGCCCCTTGCCGAACAGTATCGCTACGTCGCCTATAATCCGACTACCGGAAAACTAGATTGGTCGCACGAAAGAGAATGGCGGTGGCCGCTGGACGTCGAACCCCTGACAGGTCTCGACGGAGTTCCTCCTAACCATTCCGACAGCATCCCGGGACTGGACCTCGATTCACCAGCTCTGGCCGGACTGGGTGTTGTCGTTGCGACAACGGGGGAGGCCGACCAGATCGTCTATGACGTTCTGACCAAAGTGGACCGGGGCGACATCAAAAGGCGGCACTATCAGTTTGTGCTGCCGCACCAAGCTATCTCCGACTGGGCTGGCTTGCGTGATCGCGATCAACTCGACAAAGAGATCCAGGACAACCTTATCGACCTTAAGGCATTTTTCACCCAGTCGGATGCGGCTTCGACGTCGCTGATTTCCGAGTTTGACTCCATTGTGTCGAAGCTTTCTTCCAAGCGGAAACCGCCGGAGATCGGCGAGCCCGGTGGCTGCTGGCTGTGGCTTCTGGACAACAGGCATCCAATGGTGCGCGCCCTGGTTGCCAAAGGCAGGATTACGTTCAACAAGGATGGAAAATACCTCGTGCCAATTGACGATTCCTCGGGCCACAACCTTCAGCAGCGCGAGCAGTTCGCAACAGACCTCGGTGCAACCCTAAAGAAGCATAATGGCATGCGCGCAACTTACTTTTCCGTCCTAGGAAAATATGATCCTGATGATGTTCCGTTTTATAACGGGGATGAACTGGATGATCGCCTCTTCTATAACTGGAATTGATCTTCATCTATTTCCGTAGACGACGAAAATAGGGAGCGCCGCGGCGGCGTCTGATTCCAGAAATAATACGTACACCTCCAAAAGGGTACCGATTGCGGAACAGGTACGTTTAACGCGGACAGTCATGAGCGATTACGATTTTCACCAGCTTTCACCCTATGACTTTGAGATCATAACAAGGGACCTTCTGCAGGCCCGTGACGGTTTCATTCTTGAAAGTTTCAAAACAGGCAGGGACGGTGGAATCGACTTCCGGCACGCCTCCGCCGCCAAAGGAAAAATCATAGTCCAGTGCAAACACTATCAGGCCACCGGAATTGATGGTTTGCTCGCGTCCCTTCGGAAAGAGGTGCCAAAAGTTCTGGCGCTGAACCCTGATCGCTACATCGTAGTCACATCATTGGGCCTTACGCCAAATAATAAGGGTGACATCGCTTCTCTCTTCGGACCATACATAACGTCAACGGATGACATCGTTGGGCGAGACGACCTCAACAATTATCTCGGCCTCTATAAACATATCGAGACCGCTCATTATAAGCTGTGGCTGGCCAGTACGAACGTACTGCAGGTTGTGCTGAATAACGCCGAGAAGACCCGCAGTGATTTTGAGGTTCAACGTATTTACAGAAATCTGAAAAAGTATGTCCAGAGCGGCGCATACAAAACCGCGCGCGACATTCTGGACGAACACAATGTGCTTATCATCTCCGGGCAGCCTGGCGTGGGCAAGACAACCCTCGCAGAAATGCTGATGTACGAGCGGCTTGAGAAGGGGGCCCAGCCGATCGTCGTGAACTCGGATATTGAAGAAGCCAGAAAGCAGTTCAATATTGAAGTTCCCCAGATTTTCTACTACGACGATTTCCTGGGCGCATCTTTCCTCGGCCAGCAGAGTGCATTCGTGGGTAAAAACCACGACCGTGACCTTCTCAGATTCGTCGAGATGGTCTCAGCCTCCAAAACGTCACGCCTCATTCTGACGACGCGCGAACACATCCTCCAGCAGGCAATGGCGATGTCCGAGCGTGTTTCAGGTGCGGGTCTCATTGACCGACGCTGCGTGCTCGACATCCGTGACTACAGCCTGCATCAAAAGGCACGGATTCTTTACAACCACATCTACTTCAGCGACCTGCCGCGCGCTTATCGGGAGGCGCTGCTAGCTGGCGGCTTCTATCGGAAAATCATCGACCACGGCAAATTCAACCCGCGCCTTGTCGAGTGGCTGTCGTCCTACAGCCGTGTCAGAAGTGTCCCCCCGGATAAATATCAGGCCTTTGTTCTGTCGCTTTTGGACAATCCGGCTCATATCTGGCTCCATGCCTATACCGAGCAGCTTTCAGACTCTTCGCGCTCGATGCTGCTTGCGCTCCATTCTATGGGCGGCGCCGGTCCAAATGAAGCTGTTCTTGCCCTTTTTGGGCGCCTCAACGAACATAGGGCACAGAAATACAACTACACCCGCCGTACCGATGACCAGCTCCGCTCGATGAAAGAATTGACCGACGCGTTTGTTGGATCAACAGGCAACGGCCTGCAGTACATAAATCCGTCGGTTGGCGACCTGATGACTCACGTTATTCGTGAGCAGCCGGAAAACGGTGTTGATATTATTGCATCGGCAAATCGCTTCAGAGAGATGAAGACGGTTATCGATCTTTCTGAGGGCAATGAGGGAAAACCTCTACGCGAGGCTCTCTTCGAAAAGCTTGGTCTACTCATCGACAACATTGCGACAACAGCAGCGGGAGGGGTCTATGTGCAAAGTCCGGGTGGGCTCATACGCGTTGATATCGATCATGATGACAGGCTTTCCTGCCTAGCCAGATTCGCAGAGCAGTCTAGGAACGTCAGGCTTTTGCCGATCATCGATCAGCTCATCGCTGAGGTAATCGATCGTGTTTCACGCGGCTACAATCACATAGAGGAGGCTGCAGATCTTGTGGATCTCTTCAGCGGTTTCTCCTGGAGCGAACTCAGCAACCGTGGCGGGATTTCTGACAGACTGCGTGATGCCATGTTAAAGGCTGCAGAAAATGGCGCTCCACCGTCCGGCCTCAGACGCCTTATTGAGCACGTCACAGAAGGCAACCTAACGCTCGACGAAAGTCAGAAAGTCCGATTGGAAGCCGCCCGCGACAGGTTTTTCAGAGAAAAATTCTCGACGGCAATATCGGAATGCACGAGTACCACCGCATATAGTGAGCTTGAAGACGCCGTACGGACGATCGGGTCCTATTTCGCGGAAGACGTATCGTGGGAAATCGAAAAATTAAATGAAGCGTCAGCGGAATTTGAAGCAAATGAAGAAATGCGCGCAGATGCTACGGAAGATGACTGGAAGGAAAGGCATTACGCCGAACGCAGTGCCGACCAGGAAATCTCCGAAATGTTCGCTTCCCTCTCGTCAGACGAGTAGGGGTCACCTCAGAACCACTCTACAACATTTCTGCGATCCCGGCGCCGTTGCAGATCGGCTAGTGCGGCGTTTCCGATATGCGTCAGCGAGCGAGGGAGATACTCGCCCTCACCAAAATGAACTGGAATTCGAGCGAGGGCATCGGCCATCATCCGTTCACCGTGTCCTTTGCCCGAAAGGTCGGGGAGGCTGATGACGGAGCTTTGCGACACCAAGCGCCCAATCCGTCCAATCGCTTCTATATGTGAGTGGCTGCGGCCCGGCTCTATGGCCTTAGCGATGTCCTCGACCGAACGCCTTGGCGGTTTCGGCCCATACGGGTGACGATCCCCGACCACCTTCATCGCGCCGACGAAGGTGTGGCTGATCTCACTTCGGGGCGTACCAAACGATGCGATGGCTCTGATGCGGCGAGGATGTCTGCTTTCGGTCTAAGGTCTTTCACTGTCTGAATGACCGAAGTGAGGGCGCAAAGCCGCCGCTCGCTCGCTACGGCGCCTTTGGAGGCGCGCTCGCGAGCGGCCACGCGCGTTCCCTAGTCTAAATGACCGCTCTTCGACTTACGAATGAGTGCTTCCGGCTCCATTCCGAGCGCGTCGGCGATGCGTCCGAGAACCGTGACACTGGCCGAAACATCGGCGCGTTCAATCGCCCCTATGTAACGAGAACTCAAGCCCGAGCGCTCTGCCAATTCCTCTTGCGTCAAATGCCGTCTGTTTCTGGCTTGCCGCAAATTGATAGCGAAAATTTCCTTTAGGTCCATCCCGAGAGATAACTCGCGAATGGAACGATCATTCCAGGAACGATAGTTCCTATTCGCAGTTTTGTATGCTATGAAGTGAACCTCCGTTCGTCAGCATGATGGTCATCTGCAATGAATGACGCCTCTGAGGTTCCAATCGACAGCGGCCGCTCTCTCGATCTCGTTCTGGCCCTTTGGCGGGACTGGCAACAGGCTCGATATGTTTCGCTGATGCTATGTCGGGTGCAGCAGCGATTGGAGGCGCGAATGATGGTCGATACCGGAATTCAGGTATTGACTGCAGGCGCGTCCGCGCCGCGTCGAAGATCAGCAGCGACGTCCGACGCAGCCTCTCGATACGCCATAGCTTGCGAAGCCGAAGTTCTTGCCATGACCGAGGCGCTCAAACTTCAGGACCAAATGCCCGACCTCCGGTCCTCATCGCTCCTCGGCATTGTTGCTAAGTTGGAAATGATTGCCGGCGCCGACAGGGATATCGGTGATCCCACCGATTTCCCATGGCCGCATATCGCTTCAGTCCTAAAAGATTTGAAGGCAATCACAGGGGATCTACATCGCAGTCGACCGGACCGCGCCATTACCCGTGCTGACGTTGAGAGATATTGGAACGAAGCCACCAAGTTTGTGACGGCACTTTCGGACGAGGGTCCCCAGCGGAATGCGCCTGTCTCGTGAACTTTGCGTCGCCGTCGTAGGCGCGGGCCCCCAGCCCAGGTGCACTCTCCCTTGGAGAATGGTGCCGGTAGGAGCAGATTGGAAAGCTTGGCGACGCCCCGGAACGAGCTTCGTGATATACGCAGCGGCGAAAACACATCGCCGTCCAATCTCGTTCGGTTGACCCCTGTCCGATTTATACGCTGCGGCGTCCCAATTGCACGATTGATAGGACGCGCCTCTTTGCTCGCCGCGGGTCATCGCGATGCTAGCTCTTGTGAAGCCGGCACCAGACACAGGCAATGGTTCTTCCCTCATCGAGACCGCCGCTGCGGTAGCGCCGGAAGAGCTTCGCAAAGCCATGCTTGAGTTCGTCGAAGCGCTTGCCATCGCTGATGCCAGGCGCGATCATGTCGTCGCTATCGGCTCATCGATTGACCGAAGTTTTGAAATTGATTCGGATCACGTCCAGAAGGCTCCCAAGATATGACGCGAGCCGCTATCTACGCTCGTTTTTCGACCGAGCTTCAAAACGAAAAGTCCACCGAAGACCAAATTGCCCTTTGCCGCGCTTATGCAGCTCGCAATGGTCTAGATGTCGTTGCAGTCTATGAGGATAAGGCGCGCTCCGGAGCGTCGTTGTTCGGTCGCGCCGGGCTCCTGACTTTGCTGGAGGCGGCAGGCCAAAAATCGTTTGATGCGATAGTGGTCGAAGCGCTTGACCGGCTATCACGCGATATGGCGGATCTCGCAGGTCTTCATAAGCGGCTCTCTTTTCTCGGTATCGAAATCCAGGCGGTTCATGATGGTATCGCCGATGCGGTCCTCATCGGTATTCGTGGGCTGGTAGGTCAAATGCAGAGGGAAGATGGCGCCAAGAAGGTGCGGAGGGGCATGGCTGGCGTTGTCCGTGATGGACGTCACGCCGGAGGCCGGGCCTATGGCTATCGACCTATCTTAGGTCGCCCTGGCGAACTTGAAATCGTCGAACGGGAGGCAGAAGTTGTCCGGCGCATTTTTGACGCCTACTCTGCCGGTCGAACCCCCCGAGACCTAGCTGGTGATCTCAACCGCGATGGAATAGCGCCGCCGCGAGGAACACGCTGGAACGGCTCCACCATCAACGGAAATGCCCAACGCGGGGCGGGTCTGCTCTTTAACGAACTCTACGTTGGTCGGATCATTTGGAACAAGGTCCGAATGGTGAAGAACCCCGATACTGGCAAGCGCGTCTCCAGGCCAAATCCGAAGGACCAGTGGCAGACGAAAGAGGTTCCGCATCTTCGCATTGTCGACGACGACGTTTGGCAAAAGGCACAGGCACTCAAAGTCGCGAGGGTGAACGCATCCTCTCATTTCAAGCGTCGCCCGGCGCACCTATTATCCGGCCTACTTCGCTGCGGCATCTGCGGATCGGGTATGTCGGTTCACGATCGTGACAAGACGGGCAAAACGCGTATCAGGTGCTCCGCCGTTCGTGAAAGCGGGAGCTGCTCCAACCGGCGCGTTATTTACCTGCCCGAGATCGAAAGGGCAGTCCTCGATGGCATGCGCGAGCAGCTGAAAGCGCCGGACCTGATCGAGGTATACATCCGCAAATATAACCAGGAGCGCCGAGAATTGGCGGCACGGTCGAACTCGATGCGCTCAGCGCTAGAAGGCAAGCGCGATCGGGCAAAAGGCGAACTTCAGCGGGCGATCGACCTTGTGATCAGGGGCGTGATTGCTGAAGAGGATGCCAAGCAGCGGATCGCAGAACTCAAGTCACAGCTTTCTCTGATCGAGGCGGAACTCTTTAGTCTCAATGAGCCACCATCAGCCGTGGCTCTCCACCCAGCCACCTTGCAGCGGTATACCAAAACCGTCGATGGCCTTTCAAAGGCGTTGGCCGACCACGCGACTGCTGCAGATGATCGTGGTCCACTCATACAAAACTTCCGAGAGCTTGTTCATAGCGTTACGGTGCACCCAAAACCTGCACGCAAAGGCTTCGAAATCGAGGTCAAGGGCAAGCTCGCCGCCCTTATTGGCGGAGCAGCGTTCCCTACCGCGCGGTACACTGGAAAGCCCACCCCATTAGGCGGCCGCTACGGTGCGGCCGTCAGAGACGATAGTGGGTGTGAGGTGGTAGCGGGAGAGCGCTACCAACCCCTGTCCGTTCGAGGATTGGCCTACGCGGCTTCACTCCGACATCGCGCGCCATTGTCCCGGCGTGGGGCTACCCCGCGGCGTCGAAGGTCTCCTGGTTACTGCATCGCAACATCTCCGTTCCGTCCTGTCTTTTGGCCAACGCACCCGCATCTTGCGCGTGACGATCGGTTAGCTCGCTTGCAACGATCCTTAGCGCATCCATCTCAACGCCGGAATGCCTGCGACACACGCGGGCGGCGAAGGCGTGCAGCGGCGTGCTAACAGGACGGTTTGCTCCGGATATTTCGTCCTGCAGGGATGAGTTGAATGCCGACGATTGCCGGATAGCGCTTGAAGAAGCAGCGGCAGGGTGGCGGAGATTCGCGACGGGAATATGTGAATGCCTTGTACCTGCTGCGTCCTTTTTCGGTTTCGTATTGCCTTTGTACGAGGGTGGTTTTATTCCAACGCAGTCGGTGGGCTCACTATGGCGCGAAAGAAAAAAGAACCACCAGTTCGATTCTTCACGGCCGATGGCGTCGAGGTGGAAACCATCCTCGATTTGGCCGGCCCTCACAAGGATGAACTGGTGAAACGATTCGTTGCGGCGCTGGCGCGAGACGCGGCGAGGCGGGATTTTCTCGCCGAGCGTGGCTAGTCCCGCGTTACACCTAACGGGCCGTCCCCGGATTCGTTCAGAATGCGGGGTTGCCGTTCAACGCGCGTGAGCCGTGTTGCCTCCGAGAGGAGGGTCCATTCCTCCTCTCGGTTTATGGGTTCAGCAGACCACACGAGAACATATGACGGATATGGGTTGGCGAACCGGGCGCTAAATCCTTGATTTTCTATTGAAAGTCCTGTCCCTCCGCGAGTAACATAACTGTTGTTCGTCAATGGGTTACGAAGCGGTTCGCCCAAATTGATTCAAGAAGCTGATGTAGCCACTCGCTGACCGCATTTATCCTTCAACCGATTGGCAGCTTCGCGCCCACTTTCGGTCAACGCGAGGCCTTTCGCGATTACCCCGAAGCAGACGTTCAAGGCTGCTTACGGTCGCTCAATTCAAGACGCAGAAAGGCAACGAGTCACCCCTGCTGCCCGGTCCGTTAGTTTGTCGTCCATCTGTGTGATCTCGGCCGCCTAAGGCGGGCGGGTGCGCCCTCTGCCCGTGTGACTCGCTATACCGCATCTCTTCAACGAAGGCGGAAAACGCCGGAGAGTTCTGCTTCCGGCTGGGATAATACAGGTGGTAGCCCTCGTAGGACGGGCACCATTCGGCTAGGACCTCAGCCAGCCTTCCGCTCGCGATGTGGGGAGCGGCCAACTCGAACGGCAAGAAGCCGAGACCGATTCCGTCATCGCCAAGTGCCGTTTCGAGGAATGACGATTGTCAAGCCGACGCTGAGCAGCTCGCCCATTTCAGCAACTGGCGAGCCTGACTTTGCCTCGGTGATCCCCTGGACCATGAAGGTCAGGCTGACGAGGCGCGTAACCAGCCGTCAGCCTGGCAGTGCCGAGTACGTCATACATCGTGGTGACCGGAAAAGGGGGCCGCAAATTCGCAACTTGGGCAACCGATACGAAAATGGTGGTTCCTGCCTTTTTCTCTGCGCCTAGAGATGAGCATGTTCTTGGTGGAAATTCGATATCGCAAAATCTCCGCAACACTAACTGCTACTTTGAGCGATCGATATCTGCCTAATCCACGGTATCGCGGGAAAACCTCCTCGAGTTTTTTTGTTTCGGCTCGCGGCATTTAGGTATTTCCGGCCTCTACGCCCGGCAATCAAGTTCGTATTCCTGCCCATCATCTTCAGTCTCCCATCGCTGTCGGCTGGTAGGGCCTTCTTTTGCGTTTTGTCGCTTTGCATGCGGGACGGCTGGGCTAAGAAGCGCAGCTAACTTCTCGGCGGTTTCGCTGCGTAACTGGCCGGGTTTACTGAGCTCCAGATAGCGACAGCGCTCCAAAAGCGGCGCGCAGGCGGCGCTCTGCCGAGTTGGGGCGGGCCATCGCCATAAAAGTGGGATCACTTGGGTCAGAGACAATTTTCATACGGGAGTACGACAAAGCCGGTCGGAAAAACCTGTCATCGTCATGCTGAGAGGATAGCGGGCGCCATCTCGAGACAATGGCGGGCCAATCGGCCGCGCCATTCACTCGGTGATGGACGCAGACTTAATGCTGGCCGCCCAGGGTATTCACGTTCGCGCAAAAGGCGGTGAATGGCTGCATTACCTCACCTGCGCATTCACCCTTCATCTTTGCCTGCTTTTCGACTGGCATTGAGAGGAAGACGCGCTCAAACTCCTCCCGGGGCTTCATAGTTTTCATGCTAGAATCGGTGAAGAACGCTGTCATAGTGTCTGGTTCATCCAGAATGCCGGCCAGAGCCTGACCGCAAATCGAAAGCATAAATGTTGCACAGATACAGATAGATTTGATGTTCATGGGAAAATCCTCTTGAGTTTGACAATACCCCAACGATGATCACGTTGGAATACTCAGATTAGCATCTTCCCGGCTGCTGTATTTTAGATAGGCACGAGCTTTGCCTATCTGCACGATTGTGCGGCTTCTGAATCTGTTTACTCCGCTTGTCTCTCACCTCGTGGATCAATTTTGATACTTAGGCACATCGGAGCAAAATGAATCCCGCCTACGACTTGCTGGACGTAGGTGGCATGAACTTGGTTCAGCGTCGATTCGAATAAGGCGCCTCACTGTCGGCGGCGCACATCGGCCTCGTAATCCATCAGGGCGGCTGCTTGGTCGCCAACCTGCTCCGACACTGTTCGTGAGGGCAGTCGGTAGGCGTATGGGGCCGCGTCCCCGGCAGAGCCCATAAGCGTGCCCAAAACCCAGGAGCGTGGGGCGTCGGTCCGAGTGCCAGCGAAGCGGAGCACATTGGGAAAGAGTGCGCCGATGGTCCCGGAAGAGGGTGTAGGTCTTAAGACCGGTGATCCTGTACGGATATCGTTGCGATTGTATCTAGGTAGTGGAGGTTTGAATATACGATTTAGCCTGGCGAACGCCGGTAGAGTTGAGCGTTTTGCTTGGCCAAATAATCTGGGCCCGTACTCGCCGAGGTAATCCCGGATGGGTTCGGAGCAAGCGCGATAGCCAGTGGTCTATTGGTTCCGCCGCCGCCTCAAGCCAAGCTTCGACCGCCGCCTGGGACCCTCAGGAAACACAGGTTTCATGAAAGGCCCAGGCAAATGGCTATTCAACCGCTTGCAAATTTTCCGGGACCGATGGCTCCTGTTGGTCTGCTGGTACCGAACGCGGTGCGGGAGGTTAACCGGCTCCAACCCACGACGGCAGCGGTGACGGCCAGGCCGAGCATGTTGCCGCAGGCGGCGGGCTCGACTTCCAGTAACGACGTTCCGTACGTGGATGTGGTGTTGTCAATCTCGGCGAGGCGCTCGGGCTGTGCCACCGATGGCGCAGGTTTCACCAGATCGGTGGCATCAGACGGTATGCCGTTCGATCCGGTTATTGAACGGCTACTTTCTCAACTTGAGGAGGCTGTCAGGCGCGAAGATGACGGCGTCCACGGAGACGCCATTCTCCACGCCGTCCTAGCTCGCTGGCTCTGGCTGCGACCGCTGTCCGCGGCCCAGCAGGAGGCCAACAACGGCGCATTGCCCAAATGGAGGCTGAAGCGGGTGACGGCTTATGTTGATGAGCATATCGGTGAAGCCATTTCGCTGGCGGATCTCGCTCGGGCAGCAGGCCTTAGCCGCATGTATTTCGCCGCGCAATTCAGGATAGCGACCAGTCTACGTCCTCACGAATATATCCTGCGTCGCCGCATAGAGCGGGCCAAGGACATGCTGATCAAGACCAATGACACGCTCGTCGAAATCGCGTTCGACGTGGGCTTCCAGACCCAGGCACATTTCACTACGGTCTTCAAGCGCTTTGCCGGCACCACGCCCGGCCGCTGGCGCCTGTCCAACCGCCTGGATGCTTGAGGCTTCCGGCCGATCGCCCGTCAAATGCTCCTACCCACAGCGGGACACCTGCACGGGACAAGCGCGAGGTGGAAGACCGTGGACTCATTGCTCGCCTAAAGTAATGACCTCGGCGGCGCCGTTCGGCCGATCTGCTTTCTGAAGTTGAGACTGCGAAAGCCCTCCAAGCGTTCGCTTACAAAACGGCTATTCACCGATCAAGGAGGTGTCGCCATCAAGGCTTCCATTCCGTCCCGAAGTTTTTGCGAGCGCTTAGAGGAGGGCAGTACAACTTTTTCATCGCATCGCATTTGCGCTCAGAAGCCGACGGAGTGCCAACGCAATTCCCCTAAGCGGAGAGGTCCGGCGCGGCAATACTGGCAGGCCATTTGCCAAAACGTGCACGCTTCCCCGCGGGACCGATGGTGGCCAGCCAAAGCCTTCTGGAATGTTCCCATCGGCGACGAAGGGGTAAGGCGCGTACAGCAGCGCGACAAGTAACCGTTTTACCGAAAAATCGTCGCCGCGCGTCGGCAGAGCCATGATCGCGCACCGCCAGATTTCTCCATCGAGTGCCCAGGTGCCCTGCTGATTGCTGGCATCCTTGTTGCCGCGGCGCGAACGCAGACGCGACGGAGGTGGCTGCGGCTGGGCTGGGGGAGAGCCGACAATCGGTCTGCGAGACGCGCGCCACCGCAAACTATGTCCAACGCCGCACCCCACTTCGAAAAGACGAAATCGGCACCGTGCTCGATCAAGATCGCTTCCGCCAGATACGGTTCGAGCACACCGAAATCATTAGGAGAAAAATTGCTCTCCGTTCGTCCGGTGGTGAGCTCGAACCTGGCGGCCCAAGCCTCGACAATGGAACGCACGGCAACCTTAAGATCGCAGTCTTCAAGCCAGATGAAGGGGCTTTCGTGCTCATTTGCACGATACTGATCCAGGTGGGCCATTTGTCGCTCCGACTTGAGAGTAGACTTCCCATCCTAAGTAGACCCTGAGAGCCAGAATGTATTGCATTTGAAACCGCTGCTTTCCAGAATGAACGGTTTGCCTGACACACCCAGGCCGAGCATTCCGCTCTCGAAGGGGCTCGCGCAGGATTCCTCTTGGCTTCCAGCCTAGCGGCCGCCGGCGACGTCAACCGGATAACCTTTCGCCCGGCAATATGGAAATCGCTACCGCGTTCTCAAAAGACGCTGCGGCTCCTTCCAGATAAATATCGCATCAGCCCAGGACATTCACGCGGTCCACGTCGAAGCCAGGCCTTGTCGCTGCCCCTCCCCGGCAAGAGCCTCTCATGGAGATCTCGTAGTTCCCCCCTGCGAGATACCGTATCGACGAGCGAGATTTCGAGCGATGTCCTGGGCACCTTTTTGGGAATAGCCGGAGGTTCTAAGCGGATCGATGTAGGGAGCCCTGCCGATATCGCTGACGTTGGTCTCGAGAGACCATTTGCTGAAGAGGAGCCCACGGCAATCGCCGGCCTCGCACTTGCAATCCCAGTGATCCGCCTAAGGGGCTCATGCAAGGTTTTGAGGACAACGGCTACGACAGAGGTCCACAACAAGACCTTTCGAGACCCGCATTGTGAGCAGTGATGTCCGTCACCAATGCCGAGACCGCTTATTCCGGCAAAACGGTCGTGGGTTGCGTGCGCAATGACCTATCAGTCGACAGACACGCGTCGCCAGCTTCGTTGTTGCCTGGGCCATCAACCATCCCTGGACTCATCTGAAAATGCTATATCGGAAACATGCTCGGCATGGCCACGTCGCCGAGCAGGCATGCTTTATGTGGGCGTTGGATTTCCCCTTGCAGCTATTGAACGACGGAAAACAGGGGCGTTCGCACACGCCAGTCCTTACGGCTGTCCAGCCTCTCTCGCGACGAAGACAAGTAAGAAGACGATTGCAGCAGGGATAATCACACCGCCCAACCCAATCGCTTTAAACACGATGGCGCCTGCGGCCACTCCGACCAGAAACCCGCCGATGATTATGGTGGTAGGGAGGAGAGTCGTTGGAAGGCAACGGTTCAAAATGCTGTCTGCGAGATCGATAGACAATTGGATGGTATTGGTTGTCATGACGTTGGTCGAACCGTAGCCGATCAGCAACAAACGTGTCGTGGCGCCCTGCACGCCCATTGCCGCGAGCCCGAGCAGCGCAATCTCCGCATTGAGTTCATCCGGTACTCGGAACAGCCAAGTCGCTGCAAGTACAGTTAGCAGCATTGCCTCGACACTTAGCATGATCGTCAGGCCCAACTGATCAAAGCGGGCGACCAGGCGTACGACGAAAGTTGCGACCATGCCGGACACCAGGAACACCGGTATCGCGAGTACCTTTAGCCCGTACTTGTCATTGGAATTCACGAGTTCAGAGCCCGCAACAACAAAGCTCCCCGTCGCCTGGGCAACGAAAAATCCTTCGAACGCTAGGAAACCGCAGGCGTCCACAAAACCTGCTACGAACGCGAGGGTAGCCGGTAGACGGGGTCTCGGGCCTAAGGTTGGCTTGGGCGGTTCACCAACTGTGGAGCTATTCATGTTAGAGACCCTTCGGCGGTTCTACGATCGCGGTGAAGGGCAGCCTACACATGCAGCGACCCGAAAGAATCCTCCCGACGTATGTCGTTTGAACCAATGAGTATTACCGGCGGTACACGCAAGTGTGAGGCTGCTGAACGGATGGTCTAGACGGCTATCGAAGCGACAATTTCAGGTGCACGAGAGAGCAGCAACCAACAACGGATACACTTGCGAAGTCTCACCAATCGATACTGACAGCGGCGAGTAGTTGGCAACGCACAGAACTGCGTTCGACGGCGTTGCGGTCGGGGTTGCACGGGCGCGGCCGCCAGCAAGCATGAGGAGCGATGGGCGGCAGTAGCGGTCGCTCAGGGGATGGATTTGGCCCCCGCGCAGTCGACGTGACCACGACCTTCAGCGATGGCGGGTTTTGCCCCGAAATACCCAATAGGCATGAGCCTGGTAGGCGAGGACGATAGGGATGACGATGATCAGCCCGGTACCGGCGAAAACCAGGGTCTGAGGATCGGATACGCCGTTCCAGATGGTGATTTGACGCGGCACCACATAGGGCCACAGGCTAACGACCAGGCCGACTAAGCCTAGCAGAAAGATGATGATGGCCAGCAAGAAGACCTCCGCCTCGCGCCCGATCCAGATGCGTCGCCAGATGGTCAACAGCAGGGCGGTGGTAAGCACCGGCACGGGCACGAGGAAGGCCATATTCGGCCAAGCGAACCAGCGTGCGGCGACCTCGGGAACGCTCCAGGAACTCCATGCGCTGACCACGAGCATCATGCCGGCGGCAAGGATCAGGGCCGAATGGGCCACCTCGCGGGCAAACACTTGCGTCGGCCCATCGGTTTTCCATATCAACCAACCGGCGCCGAGCAACGCGTAGCCGCCGACCAATCCGGCACCGCAGGCGAGGCCGAGCAGGCTGACGACATCAAAGATCCCGCCGGCGAACATGCCGTTCTCTATCTTCACGCCCTTGATCAGACCGCCGAGGATTAGACCCTGGCTTAGCGTTGCGACCAGAGACCCGCCCGCGAAGGCGATGTCCCAGACCCACCGAAATGCAACGGTCTGCAGGCGAAACTCGAAAGCTATCCCTCGGAAGATCAGGCCGAAGAGCATGAGCATAACGGGCAGGTAGAAAGCAGGCAGCAGAACATAGTAACCTGCGGGAAAGGCGGCGAGCAGCAGCGTGCCGCCCATGACGAGCCAGGTCTCGTTGGCGTCCCAAACCGGCTCGATACTCGCCATCATTAGATCGCGATCCTCGTTACGCGGCGCCAGCAGGAACAGTGTGCCGACACCGAGATCAAAACCGTCGGCCAGCACATACATGGTCACACAAAATGCGGCGAGCGCAGCAAACACCACGGGGAGATTCGCTGCCAAGGTCATGGACATGGCTTATTCTCCCGACGCGAGATGGGGGGCCGACCTGGAGGCAACAGCGGAGGTCGTTCCGACGATCGTCGAACCTCCGCGGTCGAGCCCGGGACGGACTAGGCGGGGGTCGGACACACTGATGTCGTGGGGGCCCCGAAGGGCGATACGTCCAGCGAACCAGAGGAACACCAGCAGCAGTACCATGTAGACGAGAAAGAAGATTGCCAGCGTCGTGGCTACGGCGTTGGCGGCTACCGGAGCTGCCGCATCGGCGGTGCGTAACTGGCCGTAGATAATCCAAGGCTGGCGCCCCGCCTCGGTGGTCGTCCAGCCGGCGAGTACTGCGATGAAGCCGAGCGGTGTTGCGGTGATGGCAATCAGCTGGAACCAGCGAGTGTCATAGAGTCTGTGGCGCCAGCGGAGCACCGCGCCGGTGACGGCGGTGGCCAACAGGATAAGGCCGATGCCGACCATGATACGGAAAGCGAAGAATACGATCGGGACATAAGGTTGGTCCGCGCGCGACACCGCCTTGAGGCCCTGCACCTCGCCATTCCAGGAATGGGTGAGATAGAGGCTGGCGAGGTGCGGGATCTCGATCGCGTAGAGATTGCGCTGCTTTTCCATGCTCGGCCAGGCAATCACGGTCATTGCCGGGCCGTTTGTGGTTTCCCATAGCCCCTCCATGGCGGCGAGTTTCACCGGCTGATGGGCGAGCGTGTTGCGTCCGTGCAGGTCGCCCAGCAGGATCTGCGTCGGAGTGAGCACCAGCGCCATCCACATGGCGAGCGAGAAGGCGACACGGCCGGCCTCGATATGCTGCCTTCGCCAGAGATGGAAGGCCGAGACGCCGGCCACCAAGAAGGAGTCAGTGATGAAACTGGCGCAGACCATGTGGGCGAGCCGGTAGGTAAAGGACGGATTGAATATCACCTGCCACCAATCGACGACATGGAAGATTCCTTGAGCATCGGCCACTGCGCCCTGCGGCGTCTGCATCCAGCTGTTGGCGGCCAGGACCCAGGTGGCCGACATTAGCGTACCGCCAGCTACCATGCAGCAGGCGAAGAAATGCAGCCCCTTGCTGACCCTGTTTTGGCCGAACAGCACGATGCCGATGAAGCCAGCCTCAAGGAAGAAGGCAGTCAGCGCCTCATACATGAATAACGGACCGAGCACATTAGAGACCGAGCGCGAGAAGCCGGCCCAGTTTGTGCCGATCTCGTAGCTGAGCACGAGGCCGGTGATGACGCCCATGCCGAAGGCCAATGCGAAAATGGCGAGCCAGAAGCGCATCAGGTCGCGATACACCTCGCGGCCGGTGCGCCACCACAGGCCGCTCAGCAACGCGACGAAACACGCAAGCCCGATGGTGACCGTCGGCCACAAGATGTGGAAGCCGATTGTGAAGGCGAACTGGAGTCGGGCGAGCATGACGGCGTCCATGATCAGACAGCCTCGACTTGAACGAAGGCCCGCATGATACGAATTGGGATGCCTTTGTAGGAGGGCGTGAAGCTCATCGGGTCGTGCGCTTGAAGCGGCACCAGGGGATTGGTTTCGGGATAATAGGCCGCGCAACAGCCGGCCGGGAATCCATGTGCAACCAGCTTGAAATTGCGCACCACCCGTTCAATGCCATCGTCCGAGACAGTCACCAGGTCGACGCGTTCGTCAGGCTTGAAGCCGCGCTTCTCGATTTCCTCGGCGCTGATGAATAGGACATCGCGTTGGCCGAACACGCCGCGATAGCGGTCTGAGAGCGAATAGAGTGTGGTGTTGTACTGGTCATGACTGCGCACGCTAGTGAGCCATAACACGTCATCATCGAGGTCCGAATCGTCACCGAACCCCTCAAACGGCAAAAAGCTGGCCTTGCCAGAAGCAGTCATCCAGTTGCGCTCGCGCGCCGTGGAGGTGAGATGAAAGCCGCCGGCTAGGCGGATGCGGGTGTTGTAGCTATCAAAAATCGGAAAGACGTCTTCGATGGCGTCACGGATCAGGTTGTAGTCTGCGACGAAGATCTCCCAGTCCACCACTGAGCGTATCCCGAGCGTGGCGTGTGCCATTCCGGCGACGATCGCAGGCTCGCTCTTGAGGTGCTCGGAAGCAGGTTTGTTCATGCCAGTCGACGCGTGCACCATCGACATCGAGTCTTCCACCGTGATGCATTGCGGACCTGCTGCCTGAAGGTCAATCTCGGTGCGGCCGAGGCAAGGCAGGATCAGCGCCTCGCTGCCATGGACAATGTGACTGCGGTTCAGCTTGGTCGAGACATGGACGCTGAGGGCCAGCCGGCGGAAAGCGTCGTGCGTCACCTGCCAGTCGGGGATCGCTGCAACGATGTTGCCGCCCATGCTGATGAAGACGCGCGCCCGGCCCTCGATCATCGCTTCCAGCGCGGTCACGACGTTGTGCCCATGGGCGGTGGGAGGCTTGAAGCCGAAGCGCTTCTCCAGTCGGCTGAGGAATTCCGCAGCCGGGATTTCGGTGACGCCGACGGTGCGGTCGCCTTGGACGTTAGAATGGCCGCGCACCGGGCATAAGCCAGCGCCGTCCTTTCCGATGTTTCCCTTAAGCAGGCACAAATTGGCAAGCTGCTGGACACTTTTCGCACCGTGACGGTGCTGTGTAATGCCCATGCCATAGACGACGATCGCCTTCTCTGCCTTCATGTAGACATAAGCGGCTTCCTCGATCGCAGCGCGCGACAGACCGGATCGGCGCTCGATGTCCTCCCACCTGGTCGCCTTGAGGTCTGCGACGAGCGCCTCGACGCCGTCCGTGTGGCCATGAATGAAATCCCAGTCGAGAGCCTCGATCTGGCGCTCGCTCCGCAGCCGTTCGTCCTCCTCGACCAGCACCTTCATCAATCCCTTCAACACGGCCAGGTCTCCGCCGACCTTCACCTGATGCAAACGTGAACTGATTGGGGTGGATGTCAGGGTCGCCATCTCGATCGGGTTCCGTGGCGCCTGGAAACGTTCCAGCGACCGCTCGCGGAACGGGTTGAACGAGATGATCGCGGCACCGCGCCGCGACGCGTCGCGCAGGCTGGTCATCATTCGCGGGCTATTGGTGCCCGGGTTCTGGCCAAAGATGAAGATGCAGTCGGTCCTGTCAAAATCCTCGAGCAGGACCGTGCCCTTGCCCACGCCGAGGGATAGCGGCAGTCCCACGCTTGTGGCTTCGTGGCACATGTTAGAGCAGTCAGGGAAGTTGTTTGTGCCGTATTCGCGCACGAAAAGCTGGTAGAGAAAGGCGGCCTCGTTAGAGGTGCGACCTGAAGTATAGAACTCTGCCATGTTTGGATCGGGAAGAGCGCTCAGGTGCCGGCCGATGGTGGCGAAGGCTTCGTCCCAACTCACCGGCAGATACCTATCGGTAGCTTGGTCGTAGGCCATCGGATGTGTAAGCCGCCCGGTCATTTCGAGTTGGTAGTCGCTCCATGTCCCGAGCTCGGTGACGGTATGAGCAGCGAAGAATTCCGGCGTGCAGCGTTTCGCCGTAGCCTCCCATGCGACCGCCTTGCCGCCGTTCTCACAGAACTCGAAGGACGAGGTGTGTTTCGGATCCGGCCAGGCGCAGCCGGGGCAATCAAAGCCGAGCGGCTGGTTCATGCGCAGCAGCGTCGTGGCGCCCTTGATCGCAACGTCCTGCTCGATCAGATGCTCGCCAAGCGCCCTCAGCGCACCCCACCCGCCAGCAGGCTCGTCATAACGCTCGATAGACTTCTTGCCACTCATGTATTTGCCTGTTGTTTGAACTCATCTGCCGGCCGACGCCGTCAGGAAGCCGCACGCTGTCGAGTTGCTTGCGACATCTCCCGACGGAGCGATCGGCCCGCTAAAAGGATGTCAGAGGTGGTGGTCGCGTATCACTGGGCTTGCTCCACTGATCACGGACGATCACTCGCCGGATCAGAAGCCGAAGCTACTAAGACCAGGATGGTCGTCGGGCCGGCGACCCAGAGGCCAGTGGAATTTGCGGTCGGACCCCGCGATCGGATGTTCGTTGATGCTGGCGATCCGGCGGCGCATCAGCCCTTCCGCATCGAACTCCCAATTCTCGTTGCCGTAGGCCCTGAACCATTGGCCGCTGTCGTCATGGTATTCATAGGCGAACCGCACGGCGATGCGGTTCCCACCAAACGTCCAAAGTTCCTTTGTCAGCCGGTAATCGAGTTCCCTGTTCCATTTTCGGGTGAGGAAGGCTTCAATGGCTTCCCGGCCCACTATAAACTCGGCACGATTGCGCCACGTGCTGTCGACCGAATAGGCGAGAGCGATTCGGCCCGGATCTCGGGTGTTCCAGCTATCTTCGGCCGACCGCACTTTTTTAGTGGCAGTCTGTTCGGTGAAGGGTGGGAGCGGTGAAGGGTACATGGCGTGTTCCTGTGAGAGAGCAACGGGAGTGGGCAGGCGGCGTCCGTTTGCCATCGGCGCGGCACCGTGTTTCCGCGCCGACGGTTCAAAGCCCGGGGTTAGTCCGCCGTCCGCCCCGCTTCGAAGAGGAACCAGGTGCGGCGCTCGGCCTCGTCGATCCAAACCTCAATCAGGCTGGTCGTAGCGACGTCGTCGTGCTCCTCACAGACCGCGTGGACCGAGCGCAGGAGACTTATGAAGGTGCTGTTATCCTGGGCAAGCTCGGCCAGCATGTCGTGTGGCGTCACATAGGTCGCGTCATTGTCGGAGATCCGCTGCTCCCTGGCGATCTGGCCAATAGAGCGAAGCGTGGTGCCGCCGATCTTACGACAGCGCTCGGCGATGTCGTCGGTGATGGCGAAGATCTGCTCGCCTTGGTCGTCGAGCAATAGATGATAATCACGGAAGTGCGGCCCCGACATGTGCCAGTGGAAGTTCTTAGTCTTCAGGTATAGCACGAAGGTATCGGCCAGTAGCCTGGTGAGCGCGGCGGAGATATCCGACACTGCATTCTCGCCCAGATCGGAGGGGGTGTGGAGTGGTGCGCTGCGAAGACGGAGGGCATTGGTGGTCGTCATCGAGATGATCCTTTGGTTAGCGAGCTCAATGCGAGCTCCATCCCCGCTACCTTGGCCTCGGAACGCCGGCCGGTCTTATATAAATGCCGGGTTTTCTTCCTCAATGCCCGGAAACGAAGGGCAATTCATTGGCCAGCGGGAGCGTCGCGGCAGTCAGCGTGCGGAACGCCGCCAGCCGGTCAGCATACTGAGCATGATGCAGCTGACCTGATACTGCTCGACTAAAGGTCGTCGCCCGCCCGGCGCTACAGTGCGCCTGTGAAAACTCGATCGACCATGAAAGAGCCACTCCCGTGGGCGGTCAAAAGGGACGCCGGAGTGCTCCTCCGCGTTTCCTTGCGAGACGGATTGTCTGATCTCGGTATGTTCCGAGATTTGCCCCCAACGACACGCCGGGCCGCCTCATGAAGGAAACTGGGCTGCTCATCCGCTGAGGGCTACGGCAGGCGCCACAATGCCACTGGCTTTCTGGGGCTCTTCGGCTCGTTCAGGCGCTTACCACCGGCATCGGTCGCCGGCTTGTCTCGAGAGGGGTGACGCCAGTCCATGAAGGGCAATCGCGCCGCCCAGGACGTGGGAGACCCGAGCGCGCGCAGATGGGGCGCCAACCGTCATCGCGGACCGACGAACTGAAGCGTCGCGGTTATGATCTGAAAGATGAGTTGGGCGTGCCCCGGGAGAAGATCCCCGAAGGTTGTCTGCTCCAGGAATGCAAAAGAAACACGGAGCCGTCAGTTGGCCCTAAGGATTGCCGAACGGCAACGCGATCCGGCTATTCGATTGAGCGAAGATCTATGACCGCCTGATCTAGTGCCTGCTCGTCACCACTCCAACCCAACCGGGTTCCATGCTCCTCGAGCGTTTGGCGTGTTGCCGTCAGTGCGATTTGCAGTGTGGCGAGATCAGCCAGAACTGAAGAGGACAACGGTCTGCCATCTGCTGCGATCGTTTCAACCGCCTTCGTCCTCGCCGCCTCGAGTGCGACGGAAAGTGCTCGAACTGTATACACGCTGGGCATGGCTTTCTCCTTGTCAACAACCCGGCACCAAACCTTAGTGTATCGGTGGTTTATTTGCCTTGTGTGCTGCAACGGTGACACAAAATTCGGGCAGGTTCTTTTCCAAAGGCATGCTGCGTTTCGTCTTTGACTGTTGCAGAGACCGGATATCGACAGTCGCGGAAAGGCCATCGCAACAGCTTCCGCTCCCCGGAAGGGACATACTTCCCAATTTTACGGGAGCGCTCGACCACGATGGTCATCCACGCATTCGGCGACGTGCCACGCAATGCCCAACCAAGCTGGATCAGCCAAGCCTCAGAACCAGCCGGACAGTACCTTCGCACGACAAGATCGGCCGATCCGACAGCTGATAGCCCGGGCCTCCCACGAGTTAAATGCGTTGGAAAGGAGTATAGCAATGAATTCCGAAATGACTGACATCGAACAGGTCCGACTAGCCAAGGCGCGGTACTGCCGTTTTGTCGATACCCGGGATCTAGAGCAATTCGCCTCACTTTTAGAACCGACAGTCGAGGTCCGGGTTTTCAGCGCTGAAGGCGAACTCATCGCAAGCTTCGATGATCGTGACAGCTATATGGAAGCCATCCGCAGCTACATTGCGGGCTCGCACTCGATCCACCAGCTCCACAACGACGAAATCAATCAGATCTCGCAAACTGAGATTACCGCCATTTGGTCGATGGAGGACGTGCTTGTCTTTCCTGGAGCGGCAGCCGGTCTTCCTGCTCAGATTAAGGGCTACGGTCATTATCATGAGCTATGGAGGCTTGGCCCTTACGGTTGGCGCCTCGCGAGCATGACGCTTCGCCGGACGATCTTCCAAGTCACCAACGCGTAGGGACGATCATGACTGAAAATCCGATTTCTGTCGGAATTATCGGAGTGCATCCCTACAAGGGCTGGGCGACGATCACACACGTGCCGGCGCTCCAACGCCTGCTCGAACATCCCGTCACCACCATCTGCAACAAGCGGGTGAAGAGCATGGCGCCAAGTTGCCCACGCTCCCCAGCGGACTTGAGGAACAGCGCTCTCGCACCGGCCTTCGACGATGCCGCTGAAGTCCGGAGCCTGATCGATGCGATGGGAGGGGCGGCGGATGTGTGAGACGATGCTGGCGCTTGTCATGACGCGTGCGGGCGGCCCCGAGGTCCTTGAAACTCGTGAGATCGCGCGGCCACGCATTGCGAACGATACCGACATCCTGGTCCGCGTGATGGCGGCAGGGATCAACCCGGCCGACGTGCAGAACCGCCGCAACGGCGCGATATATGGAAGTAGGCCAAAAGATTCGTTCACAATCCTCGGCATCGACGGTGCCGGGATTGTCGAGGAGATCGGTTCGGCAATAACCCATCTACGTCCCGGAGACGCGATCTGGTATAATGACGGTGGCTATACCGGCAATTTTGGCAGCTACGCCGAATACAAGGTGCTCAATGGGCATTATGCCGCCCGAAAGCCCGTCAGCCTAGGCTTTGTCGAGGCGGCGGCGTTGCCCACGGTGGCGCTCACGGCGTGGGAAGCGGTATTCGATAAAGGTGGGGTCACGCCGGGTAGCTTCGCTCTGGTGCATGGCGGCGCAGGAGGTCTTGGTCATATCGCTATACAGTACCTGCGCAGGCTCGGCGCCCGTATAGCGGCAACGGTTTCAAACGACGCAAAGGCCAGCTTTGTGCTGTCACTTGGTGCTGAACTAGCGATCCAGTATCGCGAGCAGGACGTTGCCGCCGCCTTGCGCCGCTGGACCGGAAAGGCCGGCGCGGACACGGTCTTCGACTTCGTGGGACACGAGAATTTTGCGCGAAGTTTCGACCACGCCGCGCCGTTCGGCACGCTGGTGAACACCGTTGTCTCGCCATGGCCCCGGGGAAGCAACGACGCGGCGGAATGGAACAATCTCGACGTCCGCTTCGTCAACATAGGGCAGCCGCAGATCGCAGGCGACCATGTTCGCCGGCTGAGACAGACCGACATTTTGCGACGGGTTGCCGGAATGGTCGATCGCGGCGAGTTATACCCTCATGTGGACCGGGTGGTTTCGTTCGGCGGCGTCGGCGCGGCACACGACGCTCTGGAGAATGGCCGTACGATAGGTCGCGTTGTCCTTTCCGTCGCCCCGGATCTGGCTGCCTAGCTGGCGACCAACAGTGCCCAGTTTAGCAGAGCCCACACCTGATTCAACATGGCCGAGGCGAACATTGGGGCGGTGGGGGGACCATACGAACGCGTTCAGCGCTAAGTATGGCGAGGAATCGCCAAGTCGGAAAGGTAAAGCATGCCCAAATATCGCTATGGCGATCGCGTCACCTGGAACTCAGAAGTGGGACCTGTGAGCGGTAATATAATACGAATTCACCAGAAGGATTTCGTCTTCAAGGGATACACTCACCACGCCTCGGACAAAGAGCCGCAATATGAGATAAGGAGTGACAAGACGGATCATGTCGCAGCCCACAAAGAGGGGGCGCTCTCCAGGAAGGTCTGACCGTGGAGTTTTATTCAATTGGGCATTCGACGCGCTCTTTTCCCCAGTTTGCGGCGATTCTGGAATACGCCTCCATCGACCTGATTGCCGATGTAAGAGCGTTTCCCCGGTCGCGCAGCAATCCGGCGTACAACGTCGATATCCTCCCGATCGCTCTGGAGAAACACGGTATTTCTTACGAATACTTCCCTGATTTGGGCGGCCGCCGACAGCGGCAAATCGAGATGCCAGACGAACGCAATGCCCTCTGGCAAAATCGAAGTTTTCACAACTATGCGGACTATGCTCTATCAGCCGCTTTTCAAGCATCTCTTGACACGCTCATCTCACGAGGCCTCACAAACAGATTGGCAGTCATGTGTTCGGAGGCCGTTTGGTGGCGTTGTCATAGACGCATAATAGCCGACTATCTCATTTCACGCGGTCATGAAGTTTGTCACATTATGGGCCTGGGGCAAATGAGCCGGGCGGCGCTCACCGCTGGTGCGGTCGTCACCGAGCATGGATGTGTCGTTTACCCGCCCAGTAAGCCCGACTAGCGAAGCCGGCTCTATTCCGTATCGCAAGTTCGACCTGATGGGTGCGTTGCCGATGCGAATATGTCGAAGATAACGCCGCCCCGACGAAATGTCAGCGAAACGTCTGTCCGGGACCGCCCCCCGCGCGCTTGTTCAATGACATGCCGGTTTCGTGACATAGAAGGGTATTCCGCCAGGGGCTTGCGAAGACCTGGCGTTCAACCCGATTGTGACGGTCCCCTCTCGATTGCGCGGGAAACCTCCAAAGCAGAGAGCGCGGCAAGACCCTGTTCCTTGAGCACAATGCTACCGTCGCGATGCCGCATCGAAACAGTTAGGACGCCATTCGGTGATAACGGTCTAAGCAAACCGTGAGGTCGCAGGCTCCGGCCACCGACGGCGCCGATCCGCATTACCTTCCGTCAGAGCTCTTTGATCGTCGACCCGCAGTAACCTTTTTCAGACCGTTGCCCGCGGGCGACAGGTGCAGTCTCCCTGGACTGGAGAGGCTTTGACGGCACGCGAGAGTCTATTCCAACTGGCCAGCCAGCCCTTCTGATTGTGCTCATATACAGCCTAACGACCCACTAGTACGATTCTGGCTCCGCCGTTTCCTGACTAGTTTCCAACCGTGAGCTTAACCCCTGGAGGCGATGGACATGGACGTACAAGCACTCACTCCGGCATTCAGATTCAACCGCCGCGAGATGGTGGCCGGTATGGCGATCCTTGCGGCCACGCCCTTGCTTCCCGTTCCAGCGTCCGCGGAGGACGCCAACCTCGCGAAAGGACAGCATCTAATGAGCAGCGGATTTATCAGGACCAGAGACGGCACGGAGATATTCTACAAGGACTGGGGTCCCAAAAGCGCCCAACCTATTCATTTCCATCACGGCTGGCCGCTCTCTTCCGACGACTGGGACAACCAGATGCTATTCTTTCTGGCGAATGGATATCGAGTCGTCGCCCATGACCGTCGCGGCCATGGCCGTTCGACCCAGGTGTCCACCGGCAACGATATGGACCAATATGCGGCAGACGCCGCCGCCGTGGTAGAGCATCTTGACCTGCGGGATGTCATCCATATCGGCCACTCGACGGGTGGCGGCGAGGTTGCCCGCTATGTAGCTAGATTTGGCGAGCCGCAGCGCCGCGTTGCCAAGGCCGTTCTGATCAGTTCGGTTCCGCCTCTGATGCTGAAGACCGCCTCCAATCCTGGGGGTACGCCGATCACGGTGTTCGATGGCTACCGCAAGGCGCTGGCAGCCAACCGGTCGCAGTTCTATCTCGATGTCGCCTCCGGCCCGTTCTACGGCTACAATCGGCCCAACGCCAAGGTCTCGCAGGGTGTAATCGAGAATTGGTGGCGCCAGGGTATGATGGGTGGCGCAATCGCACAGTACGAAGGCATAAAGGCCTTCTCCGAAACCGACCAAACGGACGACCTGAAGGCGATTACCGTGCCGACCCTGATCATGCAGGGAGAGGACGACCAAGTGGTTCCTTACAAGGATGCTTCGGTGCTTCAGCACCAGCTGATCAAGAACAGCACGCTGAAGCTTTACCCCGGCTATCCGCACGGCGCCTTCACCATCCATGCAGACGTGTTCAACCCGGAAATTTTGTCCTTCCTGAAAGGGTAATGGGGCGAGCACCCAACCTGGAGAAGACGTGCCGTGTGCGCCTTCTCCAGGCCGCTGCCTTTGTCGGTGAGGGCAGGGGGATAGCCGAGACCGGGGAAACTGCGCCGAGCGAGCGCGACATGCTGGAAATATCAGCCGGGCGCGAACTGTTGAACCCTAGGTCAACTTGCCTGGCCCGGCCGGCAGAACTCATTTGGAGATCGTTATGTCCCACCATCTTGATTCCCCGATTGCACGCCAGGACATCCGACTCGACATTACTGACCTGTACGCCTTTCGTGGGACGACAGGCACGGTATTCGCGATTAATGTCTGCCACTCGATTTTTGGTAAACTTCCGGTGCCTGGGTTTCATCCGGAGGGAATGTACGAGTTCAAGATCGATCTCAACGGCGATGCGGTCGAGGAGATCACCTTTCGCGTAACGTTCGATGCTGCGGACGCGGATGGCAGTCAACGCTTTTTGTTGCACCGGATAGACGGGAAGGATGCAGGCGATCCGAACGCGCCTGGAGTGGCGATCATCGATGGGGTCACCAACCGAGGCGCGACATCGGCGAATGGCCTTCGCCTCTGGGCAGGAAAGGCCGGGGACCCGTTTTGGATCGATCCTGACCTCCTTCACGCGATGGGCCATGCATTCCAGGACGGCACAGCCACCAACCTTGCTGAGTGGGATCCGGCAAGGGCCCGAAATCTGTTTGCCGGCCACACTGTCTACTCGATCGTGCTCGAAGTTCCCGACGCCGAACTGCTCACCGGGGCCGCTAGCAAGCGCCTCGGAGTGTGGGCTGTCGCGACCTTAGCGACCGACGCGGGCGGTTGGCGCCCGATCAACCGCATAGGACTGCCGATGATCCACCCGCTGTTCACGCAATTCGACGAGGATCTGGGCAATGTGCTGAACACCGGACGGCCGACCGACGATTTCGCAACTTACGGTCTACGGACCGCCCAGGCCATCGCGGCGGTCGTGGCCGCCAACGGAACCTCGGAAGACCCTTCGGGCTACGGTTTGGCGGTCGCCCATCGTTTCTTCCCAAACATCCTACCCTATGAGGTGGGCACGCAGGCGACATTCGGGTTTGGAGAATGGAACGGCCGCTCTCTTACGGATAACGTTGCCGACGTAATGTTCAGCATCGCGGCCAACGCGCCAGTCCGCCTCGGCATCGGCAAGGAGTCTGTAACTTCGAAACCGTCGACCATCTTTCCCTATTTACCTCCGCTCAATGCCTGAGCGCTCCCAGACGCATTAATTGCTGATGCCAATAGAATTTCAGACTGAGCCAAGAAAGGAAAGACGGATATGTTGAAGCTACTTTCTGTCGTGACCGTGATCCTGATGTTTAACGTCGTCCCCGCGTTTGCGCACCTCAACCCCGGGGAGCACGGCTCCTTTCTCGCAGGCTTGTCTCATCCTTTCTTTGGCCTCGATCACATCCTGGCAATGGTGGCCGTGGGTTTGTGGGCTGCTCTGCTAGGAGGGAGCGCCAAATGGCTCGTCCCGTCAGCGTTTGTCGCAATGATGATAGTCGGCTTCGTTGTATCCCTGCTCGGGGTCGGCCTTCCGTTCGAAGAAGCCGTCGTTACCGTGTCAGTCGTCATTCTCGGTCTGCTCGGTTTCGTGGCACTTCAAGCTCCAACATCGGTGGGAATGCTATTGGTGAGCTTCTTCGCATTTTTCCATGGATACGCACATGGCGGCGAACTTGGTGAAGCGGGGGTGTTTCCGTTCCTGATAGGTTTTGTCATCGCGACTGCTCTTCTCCATGCCGTCGGCCTGAGGATAGGTATTGGGTTATCGCGACCTGCGATTGACGGAACGCAACGTCGGATCGCCCAAATGGCTGGCGGCCTTACCGCCTTGGCCGGTTTCTGGATGATCGCTGGCGGTTAGTAGCCTCATGTAGTTCGACCGAACACTGGCCACTCGCCGGCTTCGGCCGCTCCCCGTCAGCCCCTTTGAGGCCGGCAGGCCACGCAGCGGTCGCTCCAGCGACGGCGCCGATCAATATGTCGCAACATGAATTGCGTGGCCGTTTCCTCGCGATGACTCTCACCACGGCTGATCATGCGGCTGCATGTGCGGCCGTCGCAAGCCGCCCCGGTCGCACCCATGCCGCACCGACCGTCCAAATGTCGAATGTCTCGCGAGAGACAATGCCACGATCATCGCGATAGTGCGTAACGGGCACCAACTTGACGATTGCGCTCGCGATGTGCCGCAGAGATACTGTCTCGCCATGTCAAAAGGCAACGACCTGCCGTCGGTCAGCATCTCAGCTGATTACGGGCACCAATATCGAACTGACCTGCCGAGGTGATTCGATCACCATTTTCCGCAGCGAGACACTCCGATAAAGGTCCTACAATCATTGTTATCCATTACATCGCATGCTCTCGTTGTCTGCTAGACTGTCGAACGAGCGGGGTTCTTACCGCTAGTTGAGGGCAGGGAGCGGAGAACTCCGGGTGGAAGGTTCCGATCACGTCATCTTTCTCGTAGACGACGATGCTCGGGTGCAGGAGTCGATCAGTGACTTCCTAGCATCGGCGGGCATTCGGTGCATCGCAGTGGGGTCGGTAAGCGAGTACCTCGCATACCCACGGCCCGACTTGCCCAGCTGTATTGTGCTTGATATCGAGCTTCCGGGCGTAAACGGGCTTGAATTCTATGACCAGATCGCCAGCGGCGATCATCCACCGGTTGTTTTTATTACGGGCCATGGGGACATCCCCTCGACGGTCAGGGCGATGAAGCGAGGTGCCGTTGATTTCCTCACTAAACCCTTCCACGAGTCGGATCTGCTGATCGCTATCAAGGTTGGGATTGAGCGAGATCGGGAGCATCGTACGAAACAGGACGAGTTGGGTGTACTCCGACGCCGCTTTGGCGAGCTTACACCTCGCGAGCGAGAGGTGTTCCCGCTCGTGATTAGCGGGCTTATGAACAAGCAGGCGGCAGCAGAGCTCGGGATACGCGAGGTCACGTTCCAAATTCATCGAGCCAAGGTCATGCAGAAGATGCGGGCAGCCTCACTTGCCGATCTGGTGCGGATTGCCGCCACGCTTGATATCCCGATAACTCATTCCCGGCATGCAGGAGCTTTGTGAAGTGAATTCCCGTCAGTGGGTCGTCGCGATCGTGGACGATGATCCGTATCTACTTGAGTCTCTGGGAGATCTCCTGGAGTCAGCCGGGCATAAGGTCCGTTCCTATGACACTGCGTTGTCTCTTCTCCAGGATGATCGCTTGTCGGAGGTGGACTGCCTGATCACCGACATCGGCATGCCGGTGGTGGATGGGGTTGAATTGCAACGGAGGGCGAACGCTCGACTTCCCAGTCTTCCTGTCATCTTTATCACAGGCAGGGAGGAACTGGCGACGCAAAGAAGAGTAATCGAAGCTCCTGTTTCCAGAGTTTTTCAGAAGCCGTTTGATACCAGAGCATTGCTTGATGCAGTATCCGACGCTCTCTTATTTCGCGATTGACGAGGACAACATTCCTAGACCCTTCTCGAAGATGAGGACTTGCATAAAGAGTTTTCCGTTGACCGGACCAAGGCCGTTAGTCGGTCCCATCGTCCTTCTGGTCGTGACGAGGATGAAAATGCGACTGAGAAAGCCATTGCGACAGCGCAATTGTTCAAAGACAGTCGCCGCCCTTTTGGCCGGTGATCATTGGCAGCCGCAACGTTACGCAACGAGCTCGGATAGAGCCCTATGACGTACCAGCGTAGGCTCGCAGATCTTACGAATGCTGATCTAAGAGTTCTCGCCGAAGATGACGAGCGTATGCTCCTGAGGGCGCGGCGCCGAGATGGGAACATCGAGAAAACTGCGCTCGTTGTTCGGCCTAAATTGAGCCAGCCGCGGCCGGGCCTCACAGCCCGCCTCGTTAATGAACACAGCTTGAAACCCTACATCGAGCGTACCTGGGCAGCGCGCCCGACGGCGCTTTTGCAGCAAGGAGGCGTTACCGAGCTTCTGCTGGAGGACCCCGGAGGCGAGCCGCTTACGCGGCAGACCGGGTCACCGATCCCGATCCGGCGCTTCTTGATATTGTCCATGGCAATGTCCGAAGCGACGGGGCAGATGCATGAAGCTGGGCTGATCCACAAGGATATAAAGCCCAACAATTTTCTTATTAGCGGCTCTGGCGATCGTGCGTGGTTGACCGGCTTTGGCATTGCTTCGCGGCTTCCCCGCGAGCGACAGACTCCCGTGCCTCCCGAAGTGATCGCTGGTACATTCGCCTATATGGCTCCGGAGCAGACCGGACGCATGAACCGTTCGATCGACGCTCGCAGCGATCTCTACTCCCTTGGCGTCACGCTCTACGAGCTGATCACCGGCGCCCTGCCATTCGTTGCTACCGACCCAATGGAGTGGATCCATTGTCATGTGGCACGTCAACCGATACCTCCTTCAAAGAGGTTGAACGGAATTCCGGAGCCTGTTTCAGACATTGTCATGAAGCTGCTGGCGAAGGCCGCGGAAGACCGCTACAAGACGGCTGCTGGCCTGAGCGCGGATTTGCAGCGCTGTCTTGAGGAATGGGAGACGCACGAAGCCGTTCGGCCGTTTGAACTTGGCACGCGCGACGCGCCAACCAAGCTAATCTTCCGTGAAAAGCTGTACGGGCGGGAGGACGAGATCAAATCGTTGATCTCTGCGTTCGATCTGGTCGTGGCGAATGGGTTTCCCCAACTCGTTCTTGTGTCCGGCTATTCTGGGATCGGCAAATCGTCGGTCGTCAACGAATTGCACAGGTCGCTTGTATCCCGGCACGGACTCTTCGCGTCTGGCAAGTTCGACCAATACAAGCGTGGAATTCCATACGCGACGCTGGCGCAGGCTTTTCAAGGCTTGGTTGCACAACTGCTGAGCAAACACGAGGCCGAAGTGGCGCTATGGCGAGATGAGCTCGCCACCGCCCTCGGGCCGAATGGCCAATTGATGGTCAATCTCATTCCAGAATTGGAGATGATCATCGGCGAACAGCCCAAGGTGCCGGATCTTTCCGGACCTGAGGCGCAGAGCCGGCTACGTCTTGTGGTTCGACAGTTCATCGGCGTGTTCGCACGCCCCGAGCACCCCCTCGTCTTGTTCCTTGATGATCTGCAATGGCTGGATTCCGCGACCGTAGACATCGTCGAGAGTTTGGTGACTCAGACGGAAACGGCAAGCCTTCTCCTAGTGGGTGCATACAGGGACAATGAAGTTGCTCCAGATCACCCTTTGACAGGACGCCTACACTCCATCCGAACGTCAGGAGCGCCGGTACAGGAAATCCAGTTGGGCGGAATCCGGCCCGAGGACATTGTCCACATGATCGCCGATGCGCTCGACGATCATCCTCAGAGAGTGGCTCCGCTAGCCGATATCGTATTTGCGAAGGCTGGCGGCAACCCCTTCTTTACCACGCAATTCGTAGCGAGCCTCGTCGACGAGAACCTGCTCGTTTACGATCCGGACTTTTCGGGCTGGAGCTGGGATATCGATCAGGTCGGTGCGAGGCATGTGAGTGACAACATTGTGGATCTCATGATTGAGCGCCTGCGCCGCCTTCCGGAGCCCTCGCAAAAGGCGTTAAGGCAAATGGCTTGCATGGGCGCCGCTGTGAAGGCACTGACGTTCCAGCGGATTGTCGAAGCATCTGCCGAGAAGGCACACATGCTTCTCCACGACGCGCTTGTGGCCGGTCTACTCTTCCGAGTGGACGATGGCTACGCATTTGCGCACGATCGCATCCATGAAGCAGCCTATGCCTCCCTTCCCGAACCGCAGAAGGCCATCACCCACCAGCTGATTGGATCGCGGCTGCTGGCGACGCTCGATGAAACCGAGATCGATGTCGATGTCTTCCACATCGTGAGTCAGTTCGACCGCATCGAAATCGGAAGCATTGCACCTGCGGAGCGCGTGAGGGTCGCAACCCTATACTTGCGCGCTGGACGAAAAGCCAAGGCGTCCGCTGCCTATTCGGCGGCGTGCGGCTACCTGGCACGGGGACGATCACAACTCGCCGAGTTCGGCTGGACGACACATGGCGAACTTGCATTCGCCCTGGCGATGGAGCACGCCGAATGCACCTTCCTTACCGGCGACCTCGCGCAGGCCGAGCAGATGATCTCTGCCTTGCTGACGCATGAGACTGCCGATGTGGAGAAAGCGGCGGTTTATCAGCTGAAGGTCGAGCTTTGTGTTGTCAAGTCGGACAACAGCGGTGCAGTCGAAAATGGATTGGAAGGGCTGAGGATACTTGGCTTCGACTTGCCGATACGCCCTACTTGGGAAGACGTCCAGCGCGAATACGATGAGATTTGGAGCAATCTCCAGGGGGACCAGATAGAGAGCTTCGCCGATCTGCTACCCATGACAGATCAACACGCGCTAGCGGCCATGCGTTTGCTGGCGGAGATGCAGCCGCCGGCATATTTTTCCAGCTTCAACATGACCATCCTGATTATCTGCAGAATGGTAAATCTTTCCCTGACCCGAGGGGCTGCAAGCACGTCGGCGCAAGGCCTCGTCCTGATGGGCTACATCATCGGCCCCGCCTTTGGCCGCTACGAGGACGGATATCGCATCGCCCGACTTGCCAGCGATCTTGCCTCAGCGCGAAACGGATCAGTCGATATAGCGCGCGTGAACCATTTGACAGGACTTGCCGCCGCATGGACTGAACCGCTGCCCGTCGTACTTGATTGGCTACGCGCAGCATTTAGAGGCGGAGTTCAAGCCGGCGATCTCTATTACGCTTGCTTCGAGGCCGCCGTGATCGTCCTGCACGTCTTTCTCAGCGGCCAGAAGCTTGAGGATGTCGACCAGGAGTGTAAGCGTGCGCTCGATTTTGCCCGAGAAACCGGCTTTCAGGCTGGAATGGGTCTAGTGATAGCCACAGAACGCGCGGTAGCAAGCCTGCGGGGCCGGACACGCGGACTTTCGGAGTACAGCGACGAGACCTTCGACGCGGATGCCTTCGAAGCCGAACTCGCCCGCTCGCAGAACTCTGTCGTCATGTGGTGGTACTGGACCCGCAAGACCATGGTTCATTTCCTTGCGGGGGAGTACGAGTCTGCCTTGGCCGCTGCGGACGAGGTACAATCGCAGTCTTCGATCCGGAACATGCAGATCGAGCAGATGGACTGCTTCTACTACGCCGGGCTTTCGATGGCTGCACTCATCGATGAAACACCCGCTGCCCAGCGGGGCGCAATGCGCGCGAAATTGGCTTCGCAGCACGCCCAGTTGCGTGCCTGGGCCGATGAAACAGGTTCTCCGACATTTGCCGACAAGCACCTCCTCGTCGCAGCGGAGATAGCGCGGGTAGACGGACAGGATCTGCAAGCCCAGCGCCTCTATGACGAGAGCATCCGCTTTGCGAAGGAAAACGGCTTCCTGCACAATGAAGCCGTTTCCAATGAAATGGCTGGCCGGTTCTATGCCCGGCGGCACTTCGAAAGAATCTCCCAGATGTATTTGCGGGAAGCCCGCCTATGCTATCTGCGCTGGGGAGCCCACGCCAAAGTCAAGCAGATGGAGGCATCGTACCCGCAACTACAAGAAGAGCAGCCATTAGCACTGTCGACCAGCACGACGTTCGCGCCGGTCGAACAACTCGAACTGGCGACGGTGATCAAGGTCGCTCAGACCGTCTCGGGGGAGATCGTCCTCGAAAAGCTCGTCGACGCGCTGATGCGCATGGCGATCGAACATGCTGGGGCAGGGAGAGCGGTTCTTATGCTGAGCCAAGGTGCGGAGACCTATATCGAGGCCGAAGCCGAGATGACGGGTCATGGCGTGGTAGTGCGGTTGCGGGACAACCTGGACCTCACAAATGCCGCGCTGCCTGATTCAGTCGTCCAGCACGTCCTCAGTACCAAAGAAACGGTTATCTTGGAGAATGCACTGTCAACCAGCCCGTTTTCCACCGATGCATATGTCCTGGACCGCCATGTGCGCTCTCTTCTGGCGCTGCCGCTGATCAATCAGGGGAAGCTGATCGGGCTGCTATATCTGGAGAACAACCTTGCCGCGAACGTATTCACGCCCAGTCAGATAGCTGTTCTGAAGCTGATTGCGTCCCATGCCGCCGTTGCCCTGGAGAATACACGCCTTTATCGCGACCTCGCCGAACGCGAGGCGAGAATCCGCCGTCTGGTGGATGCCAACATTATCGGCGTCTTCATGTGGAAGTTCGATGGCCTGATATTCGAGGCTAATGACTTGTTCCTTAACATGCTCGGCTTTGACCGCGAGGATCTTGCCGCGGGGCGAGTTTATTGGACTGATTTGTCTCCACCTGAGGAATGGGAGAACGACGCCAGAATTGTCGCCGAAGTAAAAGCAACGGGGATAGCGCGCCCCTGGGAGAAGGAGTTCTTTCATAAGGATGGAAGACGGGTTCCCGTACTGCTTGGCGCCGCCACATTTGGCGACGTGGGATTGGACGGCGGGGTCACCTTCATTCTGGATCTGACTGCGCGAAAGCAGGCGGAGGAGGCCGCTCGTGCAAGCGATCGCCGTTACCATGACCTTCAATCCGAATTGGCCCACGCGAGTCGGGTCGCTACTGTCGGGCAACTCTCCGCCGCGATCTCTCATGAGCTGCGCCAGCCCTTAGTGGGTGTGGTGACCAGCGCTTCGGCAGGGCTGAACTGGTTGTCAGCAGACCCCCCAAATATTCCCGCAGTTCGGCGCGCGCTCGAGCGGGCGATGAGCGAGGGACATCGGGCAGCCGAAGTGCTCGATCGCACACGTGCCCTTGTCACCAAGATGCCGCCTAAGAACGACCTCGTGGACGTCAACGCAATCATCTCCGACACAGTCGCGCTGGTTCGAGAGCAACTTGTGCTGAATGACGTGTCGCTTGAGGTTAGCCTGCACAGGGCCCTCCCTCGCGTCTTGGCGGATCGCGTCCAGTTGCAGCAGGTCATCCTAAACTTGATGCTCAATGCCTTAGACGCCATGGCCAGTGTCAACGATCGGCCGCGGGAACTAAAATTAGTTTCCAGACGCCAATCCAAGCATGTGATCTATGTCGCGGTGCATGATAGTGGTCCTGGCGTGCCATTCGGCTTGGAAGAAAAGCTTTTCGACGCCTTCTATTCGACGAAACCGGATGGAATGGGAATGGGACTGGCAATCAGCAAGACAATTATCGAATCCCACGGCGGCTCGCTCGGAACGGCACGCAATGAACCACAAGGGGCGATTTTCGGCTTTTCCCTGCCAATCGACAGTCCTGACCCGCCCTCCTTAAGTGCTCGCAGAGAACGCCGATAACGCCAAGTGAAAGACGTCAGCCCTTAACCGAACTATTGTTCTGCATATGCCCATTGTTCAGCTTCGACCATCTCAGCCGCGCAGACATGTCCTGGCCTTGGCATAACATTAGGGGCATCTCGATGTTCCGGAATGCCTCAGAACCCGTTCTGGCGATCTTCCCCCTGCTTATGGCTATCGTTTTGATGCTGGTCACTGGTGAGCCGTGGCTCCTGATCATGGGCGTCGTGTCGGTCTGTTCCTTTGGTACTCGGCTTATCGGCTTCATTGCGACGGTCTTCGTGACGCTGCTTTTCGCGCTTGCCCACTTTCCGCCTGCACATCTGACGACAAAGGGTGACTTCTTTCCTTCACTGCAAACCGCACTCTTTGGAGGTGCAGCCTTGGTCATTTTCACCATGATCAGGTATGCGATGCTCTTACCAACCAAGGCGGATGATCGCATGCGATTTGCGGCGGCCATCGTGGACAACATGCCGACCATGGGGTGGTCTCTGAACAGCAAGGGTGAGTACACGTACACAAATCAGGCGGTACAGGACTATGTCACGGGCAACAAGCGACGGACAGACTTGGACGACTGGAAAAATGCCATTCCGCTTGTGCACCCCGAAGACGTGGAACAGACATTTGGCCGGCTGGTGGAGTGCCTTGCCAGCGGCGAGGACTTTGTGACCGATTGCCGCATCCAAAGGCATGACGGCAGCTATCGTTGGTTTCATGCAGTTGCTCGCGCTGCCCGGGGTGCCAAAGGGGACATTACCGGCTGGTACGGCACGTCTGTGGATATACATGAACAGAAGCTCGTCGAGCAGGCCCTCAGGGAGAGTGAGCGAGAGCTTCGACAACTCGTTGACGCCATTCCTGCCCTAATCTGGTGCGCAACGCCCGAGGGTGAACCGTCCTACGCAAATAAGCAGGTCACCGCGTTTGCCGGCATCGTGATTGGAGACCTGGAGGTTCCAAACAAGACCCGCCTGCGTGAGGCCCTCGAACTGACCGTGCACCCCGACGATCGTGTTCGGGTCAGTGACGCGATGATGCGGTCATTCTCGACGGGCACCTCCTTTGCGGAGATATACCGCTTGCGCCGCCACGACGGCGTGTTTCGCTGGGTCGACAGTCGTCTTGCGGCTCTGCGCGACGACACGGGCAAGATCACGCGCTGGTACGGCGCCCTCATCGATATCGACGAGAGCAAGCAGGCCGAGGAAGCTCTGCGGGCGAGTGAGAGGCAGCTGCAGCTTCTGGTCGACACGGTGCCTGTCATGGTCTGGTGCGCGTCGCCTTCGGGCGTACCAACTTACACCAACAGGCGGCTCAGCGATTACACCGGAATCCGCGTCGGGGATTTTAACCAGGCGGGGTTAGAGCTCAGCCAGCCGATAGACTTGTTGGTGCATCCAGACGACAGGGAACGGTTCCGCCGCGCCCTGGCTGAGTCCTTTGCTTCAGGCAAGCCGTTTACGTTGCGCTATCGCCTCAAGCGACACGATGGGCCCTACCGCTGGACCGACAGTCGGTCGGAGCCGCTTAGCGACGGGGATGGCCGGCTGCTGCAGTGGTATACGGTCATCACCGATATCGAAGATGAAACGAGGATGCAGGAGGAGCTGAGGTCGGCGCATGAGCAACTTGCGAGCGCCTCGAAGGCAGCCAGCCTTTCCGAGCTGACCGCATCCATCGCGCATGAAGTCAATCAGCCGCTGGCCAGCATCGTGGCAAGCTCACAGGCTTGCGAGCACTGGCTGAAGGCCGATCCGCCTAACACGAAACGCGCGATGGCCAACGTGGGCAGGATCGTGAGGGATGCAAATCTGGCCGCAGACACTATCCGTCGGATCCGGGCCCTGTTCCAAGCGAACTCGGAAGCTAGGACGTCGGTCAGCATCAAGGAACTTGTCCTGGAGGTCTGCCGACTCATGGAGGACGAGCTTGCGGCGAACGCAATCCAGCTCAGAACCGGCTTGGATAGCGGCTTGCCGTCGGTAATGGGGCATCGCGTCCAGCTTCAGCAGGTTCTCGTCAACCTGATCCGGAACGGCATCGATGCCATGAAACAGGTGCCTCCGGAGAAACGAGTCCTTGAAATCGGCTCGCGATATGATGCCGGCAACCGGATTTCCGTGGAAGTGCGCGATCAAGGCTCCGGAATGGAAGACCCATACATGATATTCGAGGCGTTCTACTCGACCAAGAGGAACGGCAAGGGTATCGGACTGGCGATCTGCCGTTCCATCATTGAGGCGCATGACGGGGAGATCCGAGCTGAGAAAGGGGAAAACGGAGGCGCGGTCTTCACCTTTACTTTGCCTATTAATAACCCGGTGCAAGGCGGAAGTGGTGACACGTCCACAGCCGGGCTCCAATAGCAACTTGAACCACGCGAGGGAGATTAAACTACAATCGCTGCGGTAGCCGAGGTTCCATGCTCTGAGCCATCATGTCGGCTATGCGCACAAGGTCAGGAACCGTGCGCACATCCAGTTTGCGCATGACGCTGCCCCGATGCAACTTTGCAGTAGACTCGCTTATACCGAGTTCTGCCGCAATTTGCTTGTTCATAAGTCCCGCAGCGACAAGCCAAGTCACATCCAATTCGCGTTCGGTCAGACAAGAGAAACGCCGGCGCAAGTCATTAATCGCTTGCTGCTGGCGCCGCCTCGCGCGATCCCGTTCGAGAGCAGCGGAAACGGCGTCCAGGAGATCTTGATCCCGGAACGGCTTGGTGAGAAAATCCACCGCGCCTGATTTCATCGCGCGAACGGTCATCTGTATATCCGCATGAGCAGTAAGGAAGACGATCGGAGTCTTAACTCCCGACCGCGCGAGTTGTTCTTGAAACTCAAGTCCGCCGAGCCCCGGAAGCCGAACGTCCAGGACGATGCAACTCGGGGTGTCAGGTGACTTGTTTTTCTGAAGAAAATCACTGACCGAGCCGAAGGCTTGTGAGGGGAGATCGATGGATTTCAGGAGAGCTTGAAGAGCTTGGCGAACCATACCGTCGGCGTCAATTATGGAGACGCTGGATTCCCTGGCGGCATGCTCGCTCCGAGACACAGGACGGCGAGAGGGGCTGCGGTCGACGGACGAAGCCATAATTGTGTCTGACGTCACGATGTTAATAAGTTCTTTTACCGTGTTTTCCATTGATCTGACCCTCAATTGCAGATATTGCGTGTTATACTCCGAGATTTGTGAAATTAGCAGTATAACGCTTCGGGGGGCGGTGGCATTTTAGTGGCAGCGGTGCGCCTGTTTGGCTTCTGGTAAAATGTATTGAAAGCCGTGCTTCAGAACTATTAGAGATTTCTATTAGATCTACGTTGACCGGTAGGAAGCCCTCAGCCACGCAATCCTCCTATGAGATTGCAGCGCCCCTCTCTGCCGAGGAGTTCCCGCGGCTCGAACTGTGCTGCTGAGCTATTATTTCGATCTGCGCCAAGCATGGAAGTTGCGGCGCAGGGTCATGTTTGGGGTGCCGGTAGGATCGGGCCGGGCTCTCCACATGCGCTGGCCCTGATTTGCCAAAGGCAGTTCGACCGAGAACGTCGATCCTACATTCGGGATTGACCTCACTGTGACTCGATGGCGCAGCAGGTCCGCAGTCTGTTGGACGATCATAAGGCCAAGACCCATGCCGTCCTGCTCCGCGGCGTCACCTCGCTCGAATGCATCAAAGATTCGTGCGAGGCGTGCGGCGGGAATCCCGGCGCCGTCGTCCTGCACGTCAATGCAAGCTCTGTGGCGCCTGGTCCGGCACATCAGTCGGACATGGCCACCCGGTCCGCTATATTTGATCGCATTGCCGACCAAATTTCGCAGGATCGTGTGGAGCAATTCGGAATCGGTCTCAACGATGATGTCGCAGGAGGTTATCTGAAGCTCGACGCCGCAAGCTTCAGCGTAGAATCGCCAATCCCATTCGAGCCGCTCCAGCACTGGAGCAAGGAGCAAATTCTGGCGGCGCGGTTGCAACGTCTCGTCTTTCTGCGACAAGCGAGCGAGATCATCGAGCTCGCTACCCAGGCGCTTCATTGCGTCAAGAGCGACGCGGAGACGATCGGCAGTGGCGGACGACACACCAGCTTCAGCCGCGCGGGCGAGCGACAAGATCGCGACATGCAGCGGTTGCTTCAAATCATGGCCCGCAACCGCCATCATCCTCGCCATGGCGGCCCGCGATGCTAGCGCTCGTTCCACTGTTTCTTCAATTGCTTCTTTTGGCATATTCGTCCCGATCTTCTCCGTTAACGCGACGCCACGCTACGGCGAAGGTAGATCGTGAATAATCCCACCTAGCGGCAGTCGAGTCCGCCCACACGGGCGGGCGACCGTACCAATGTATGGAAGGGCTATCCTTTGCGCCGATAGGTGAAACGGCAACCCACACTTAGCATCACACGGTCAGCACCGAGTACGGCAAGCCTGACTCTCGTTGAAGCAAAGGAATCACAGATGACATTGCCTTCGTTCCGATACCAACTTGAGAAGTCCATCCCACGTGTAGGGAACGGCGGCATCACACGAGGTGCCTCGATGCACCAGTTTCCCGCCAGCATCGGGATCGCCGGCGTGTCGATGCGCCTCGGCCCCGGCGCAATGCGCGAACTGCATTGGCACGCCAATGCCGCCGAATGGGCGTTTGTGATTTCTGGCAACTGCCGCACAACGATCCTCAACCCTAAAGGGGAAGCGGCGACTGATACGTTCGGGCCGGGCGATGTCTGGTATTTCCCGCGCGGATGGGGTCACTCTATACAAGGGGTCGGACCCGGCGAATGCCATTTTATACTCATCTTCGACAATGGCGATTTCTCGGAAGACCATACCTTCAGCATCACCGACTGGCTGTCGTGTACGCCAGCGGACGTCGTGCGTCAGAATTTGGGCCTTTCCGTTGAGTCCCTATCCAAGCTACCGCACAAAGAGGTCTATTTCGCAAGCGGCCCGGCGCCCGATGACCGGTCCCCGGATGCCGAGCCACGCCCGGTTCCGGCACTGACGACACCCCATCGCTACCCGCTCTCTGCTCAGCAACCGCGTCGGGTGCCGGGCGGCGGAACGCAAAGAACGGTGTCGGTTAACGAGTTTCCGATCTCTACCACGATGGCCGGTTCGTTGTTGGAGATCGAGCCTGGGGCAATGCGCGAACTACACTGGCATCCCAATGCCGACGAGTGGCAATACTACATCGAAGGGGCCGCAGAGATGGCGGTGTTCCTCGCAGAAGGTCAGGTTGTTATTGAGCAGTTCGAGACAGGGGATATAGGCTATGCGCCAATGGGTTCCGGCCACTATATCCGCAACACGGGATCAGGAATTCTGCGCGTTCTGGTCGGGTTCAATGACGGTCACTATGAGGCGAACGACCTCTCTGCCTGGCTGGCGGCCAATCCGGTCGACGTGTTGGCGGCGAACCTCAGCTTACCAAGGCTGACCGTGGCCGATTTGAGGGCCGCGCCGCGCTTTCTGACGCCGGCCCTTGACGACAAAACGTGAGTGAAGCGGCCGCGTCACCCAATCTTCCTGACCAACTCCACCAGGTGACGAGAACGGAGCAGGGCTATTTGGTGCAGACGGAAGCAGAAATGAACGCATCGATCTCGTTCATCCACCGGCTGCCGACGTTGATCCAAATGTCGCGCTGCCACCTGGATTGGGCTGGCCCAGCCCATGCGGCCGTTGCGCGGCAGGAGGATGGCATCACCTTATCGATCTGCTCGGAAACGATGCAGCGGTCGGCTACCTTGCCCTAATTGCGAAATGCCCGACGAGAATGTTCGAACCGCTTCGGAACAATGTGTTTGGCGTGCGGCCACTGCCGTTCGGGCTGCCTCGCCTGACACGCGCCCGCGCCGGCGCGGCGACGATGCCGTTGGTCGAAGAGCGTCCCGCGCCTACTGCGGCGCGTCGAACTTTGCCCTCGAAGCCCTCACAGAAGCGCCATCGCAAGAAGTCGCGCGCTTGGCATACGGGTGATGCCGGTCCAGTCTTGACGCCATGCCGACGGGCATAGTCTCCGAAGCTCCAGAATCGACGGTTACTATGCTCCGACGCAGGCCACTATGGGCGGATGGCAGGCCCTTGAACCGAGCGACGTCGATGGGATCGCACAGATATTTGTCGGTCTGGTGCCGTCGAAACGTGCGCGGCCAGCCCGACAGTTGGCAGGTCAAAACTGGTACGCAACACGCAGACCGCGAGCGGTTACGAACGCTTCGTCCCCAGGCGGTGATCTGCCAGACGCAGGCAGATCACGGTCAGATCAGGGCGGATCTATTGACCTTTTTTGGTCGCCGGTTAGTGGGCGACCGACCGGCCGCTGGGGCGACGCTTTTGTTGTGAACGCAGGGATAACCCAAGGCCAATGAACCCCCCACCCTGGAACAGAAGGTCGACCGTGAGTATTGCCCCGAGTAGCCAGAGACCGACTGCGGGCCAAGTGGCGACAATGAACGTGCCAACAATGATGGTAAAGACGCCGCTGCCGGCGATCCACCCCCATCCACCCTGGTTGCGGAGCTGCAGGCCGGTGACAATGCGAACGATGCCAGCGGCGATGAGCAGGATCCCGAGCACCAGGGAAATGTCGACCGCGGTCAGGAGCGGATCGTAGAGCGCGATCGCTCCGGCGGCCGCGTAGAGCAGCCCGGCCAGGACGTAGAGAGAGCGGCGGCCCCAACCGCTCGTCGTGAAGGCGTGTATAATCTGCATCACGCCGCCGGCGAGCATCATCGCGGCAATGTAGAGAACAGACACTAGCGTCGCGGAGAAAAGGTTCAGGCTCGCAATTGCACCGGCTACCAGACATCCAACTCCAAGCGCCGCGAACCAACCCCATTTTCCGTATAATTCCTCTGGTGGCGCTCCGAGTGAACGATCGATTTTTGTGTCGAACATTTGAGATCTCCTTCTTATCCATCTGATAGGCTTGATGTATTAGGCCAGGCGCCGGAAGATCGCCGGGCAAAGCCGCAATGCTGAGGAAGGGGAGGTTCTTACCGGTGAGCGGCTCAGAACGCTGCATGCACCGTGGTCGGCTACCTGAGAGCGTCCTCGACGGTCGTCGCGATCCATTGTTCGACGGTGAGACCGACGTCCCCAGCACGAGTTGCCGCCGCAGCCGCCGCCGTGGGAGGTAGCGGTACATTGTAGATGATGTCGCGGATGGTGTCGGCCGCAAACACCTGACGCGTCACAGTGCCGGCAAATTGTCTCATTCTTTCGAGCTTCTCCGCATGGCTGCCGGTACTGGCCGACATGGCCGGGCAGAAGAGCGCGATGAGGTAATTTATCGTGTCGTCGCTGGACATTCCGTGCTCGCGGAGAAGCTGGATCGCCGCCTGCAACTGGGCAGGCTGGTCCAGCGTCAGCCCTCTAGGCAGGAAGGCCGTGACCTCGTCTTCAACCTCAGAAACGTGGAGGCTGGCTGCGGACGGGCACTCCAATTCCTGGGCATGAAGACTCGCTGGCTGTGTGATGAGAGCTACGTGGGCGGTCACCATGGTAACGACGAAGCTACAGGACTTCATGGCAATCTCCTTGAGAGGGGTAAAGGAATGGAAATCATTGGGCGGCGACGATTTGGACAGTATATATTCGCGTCCTGGCTGACCTAGCCCCATGCCAGGACGTCGGGCGTCGGGCGTCGGGCGTCGGGCGTTGTGCTTCGGAATCGGCGGCCGAGACAGGGGCTGTCGTCATGCAATTCCGTTGAGAATCAGTGTGGATCGAACATGCGAGGCTCCATACGCTTGTTCCGAAAAGCTGGACCGAATGCCATTGTTGGGGGAGGTCCTTCGTTACCTTCCCAGCCGCGTGCTCAAGGGACGAAATGACGGTCCAAGTACGTCGCAAACCTGAGCGTCATTGCCGCTCGGCTCAATTGGACAGTCGTCTTGCAATATGTACCGTCGCCTAGGGTTCATCAGCTTTGGACCTAGATAACCTGCCAATGAACTGAGACCCTGGCGGCTCTACGCAAGGGAACAAGCCTCAAAGTCAAGGTGGTCGCGGACAGCGGCAAGGAGACAGATTTCGCCCTGTCGCTGAAGGGCTTTCCGGGCGCGCTCGACAAGACAGCGGCGCTGCTGAAGTAAGATGTGGAATCCTTGCAAGGCGGGCCGGAACTGCCGGTGTCCGAAGCCAATCCCGCTAAGACGATCCTTGGCTGCGTGTGCTGCCACTCCCGGAGCGTGGGAATCGAGCATTCAGAACTTCGAATTTGCTCAATCTCCTCTGTCGTGATTTGGACGCCAGAAGTTGCCGGTCCGCTTGTGATGCGGTGGACGGCTCTCCTCCCGACCTGCGGTATGATTGTGGGGCCAGAACTGGAGGGGATCTATGATGGGCAACGTTACGACGATTGGTCTGGATATTGCGAAGTCAGTGTTTCAAGTCCACGGGGTGGATGCGGCGAGTGAGGTTGTCGTTCGCAGGAAGCTGACGCGTGGGGCGCGTGCTGGCATTCTTCGAGAGCCTGCCACGTTGCCTGGTCGGTATCGAAGCCTGCAGCTCGTGGCATTATTGGGCGAGAGAACTGACTGCACGTGGCCATGATGTCCGGCTGCTGCCGGCGCAGTATGTGAAGCCTTATCTGAAGCGGCAGAAGAATCTTATCTGAAGCGGCAGAAGAATGATGCCGCAGATGCAGAGGCGATCTGCGAGGCGGTCACTCGGCCGACCATGCGCTTCGTGCCTTTGAAATCACCCGAGCAGCAAAGTGTGATGATGCTGCACCGGGTCCGGTTGATGCTCAACCGCCAGCGCACGCAGATATCGAACGCGTTGCGGGCACACCTATCCGAGTTCGGGATCGTAGCGCCGATCGGGCGGAATGGGATTGAGCAACTGCTCGTGGTCGTCAACGACGAGAGCGAGGCCAGGATACCAGCTGACGCGCGGCTATGCCTTCGCATGCTCGAGGCGCAGCTCAGGGTCGTGAAGAAACAGATTCTCGAAAGCGATCGTAGGGTTCGGGCGAATGCGCGTGAGACCGAGCTTGGTCGCAGGTTGATGGAAATCCCAGGCGTCGGCCCGCTGCTGGCAAGTGCATTCGTGGCTAAGGTCGCGGATGCGCATGCGTTCAAGTCGGGGCGCTGTCTATCGGCATGGATCGGACTCGTGCCAAAGCAGAACTCGAGCGGGGGAAAGGAGAGGCTCGGCAGTATCTCCAAGGCCGGCAATCGCTACTTGCGGCAGTTGCTCATGGTGGGTGCGATGGCGGTCATCCGCTATGCCGAGCGCAACGGTACCAGGAGGCCATGGCTCGTGCAGTTGATGGCACGGCGAACAGCCAAGGTTACGGCGGTTGCGTTGGCCAACAAGACCGCCCGGATGGTCTGGGCACTGATGACGAACGGCGAGCGCTACAGGGAACCGGTCATCGCATAGAACAAGATAAGGCGAGCGATCGCTGACGAGGTTGGAAAGGGCGGACAGGAGCTAATGCACAAAGCCGGTTGATACCGCCGGATCAGGAAAACCCACTGGGGCCGTGCACCTCGAGTGCGAGCTTACGATCGGGACCTGAGACGCGCGAATGGCATTATGGCCAGCGGCACATGATAGGCCGCACCTACAGGTCGGATACATGGCCGCACCAACCAGCAAAGGCAAAGCTCAAAGAATCCGTTGCCAACGGAGAGCCGTCCATACACGGCCCCATTCACGACATCAGCAGCTCGACGTAGATGCCGGTCACTGGCGTTATCATAACCTTCACACAGCACTGTAGACGCTTCTTGCCCGGCATCGGGACCTTTGAGCGAGGCGTTTGGTCGACTGGGCGTAGCAATCTTGTGGGTGGGACAAAAACATTGAAAAGCATTGGAACAGATTTGAATGTCGGATGGTCCCACCGGATCCTAACTAGTTGATTATGGTCGTTTTCCAAGCATCCTCCTCCGTGACTAACATAATCATTATTTATCAACGGGTTACGAAGCGGTTCGCCCAAATTGATTCAAGAAGCTGATCCAGCCACTCGCTGACCGCATTCGTCTTCTACCGAATGGCAGCTTTGCGCCCAATATCAGACACTGAGATCTCTTCAGTGTTCCCCAAGAACAGACATTCCGACCTGCGCCGACCGGAGAGATTGCAGTGCTGAGATGCAGAATTCCAGCCGCTCCAGCTGCGACTTGTAAGCCCGCAATTGAAGGCCGATCTCATGGAGCTTTGCGTGTTTATCGGTGCGTGCCGCAATCAGCTCTTGTTCAAGCAGAGCAATCTTTTTCCTGATGGCTTGCGCGTCGGCAACTCGCTGTAGCCTGATCCAGCCCCGCCCTTTCATAGACCCAATCCCTCGAAGCTAACTATTCAAAGGACCGGATGCATTCACGACACATCTCATGCTGGCGGAATGATCGCAAAAACTCAGCTTTCCTGTACACAGTGGCGCTCAGATGCCGTTGCGGATGATGTGGCAAACCAAACCCGTGCCGCGATATGGCGCGCCCGACGCCGTCGAAGCAACCCTAGTTCGGCTATTTTCTGACCGTCCGGCGCCACGAAGCCCATCTGAAGTCCATCTGAAACCCAGGTATATTAGCAAGCAGAAATATTACAGATGAAGGCACTTCTGTTGAAAGTGTCGCCGCCCAGCCGGCTACAAGAGCTATAGCTGCTCCGGCGGCAAGAATGTGCATTAGCTAAAAGAGATGCTGTGGCGTTATGGATACGGTTACTAAACATGTCGTCGACTACCGCTTTTTTCATTGATAATTAGTCTGCCTGGGGTAACCCTAGGTTAGCGGTGAATCGGGGGAGGCTTATGCGACAGGATGAATCAGCCTTTCGAGCGGGACAACGGTCCCGCAGCAACTCCCGTTCTATCATCGCTCAATACTTGGCCCATCTGGACGGAATGTCCTCCTGGTGATGGCAGGCCAGCAAATATCATTCTCGAATGGAGCCTGTTTGGACCGTGAGGCCGGCGGGGCGGTTGACCATGCAGCAGACGACTAGGCACCAGGCAAGCGGAACCCAGCGCCAGTCGAGCAAAAGTGAACGGGAAGCAGAAGCGCCGGGTGGCCGTCCGGCGGCCGCCTCTTCGCCTCTCATGCGCGGCGGCCGCATGACCAAATGGAAGGGGGAGGTGGCGAGCTATGCGCCGAACTTGGCGCAGCTTATTTCGGCAGCCGAGAAATTCTCCGCCGGCCCGATTTTGGCCGCGTCGCTCCTAGTCGGCATTGCAGCTACCCCGGCGGGCGCCACTGATCGCTATTGGGACGCCAACAGCACGAGTCCGGGCCTCGGCGGCACCGGCATCTGGAACACGACGTCTGCGTTGTGGAACAACCAGACCGAAGCCGGCCCGATGGTCATCTGGAGCAACGGCGCGCTGGACGATGCGTTCTTCGTCGGCACGGTCGGCACAGTCAACCTCGGCGCGCCGGTCACGGTCCACAATCTGACCTTCGGCGTCAGCGGCTACACGCTGACCGGCGGCTCGCTGACGCTCGGGGGCGCTGCCCCCACCATCGACAGCGGCACCGGAACCGCGACCATCAACTCGATCATCGCCGGCAGCGCGGGCCTGACCAAGGTGGGCGCCGGCACTCTGACGCTTGGCGGCCCCAACATCTTCACGGGCGGCGTGAACGTCAACGCCGGCACCTTGACGCTCAACGGCACGAGCAACTTCGTCGGTGACGTTAATGTCGCCAACGGCGCAACCCTAATAGTCGGCGCCGATGCCGCGCTTGGTGCGGCCGGCAATCGCGTCGTCACCACCACCGGCGCCAACCTGACGCTCGACAGTGCCCTCGGCGCCAACCACATGGTCTCATTGGGCGGCGGAGGGCAAACCACCGTCACCGGGGCCGGTGCCGCCGCGACCCGCTTCACCGGCGCCGGCGGCCTGACGGCTTACCGGACATCCCTGGCTAACAACGCCAACGACTATACCGGCCAGACGGTCGTCCAGGTGGGCGCCGAAGTCATCACCTTCAGCTCGGTGGGCAATCTCGGTTCAGCGAGCGCGCTAGGAGCTGCCAGCGACCCCACGCTGGGAACCATTTCAGTCCAGCGCGTATTTGGCGCCACCGGCACGTTCTCGTACACCGGGACTGGAAGCGACTCCAACCGCGACTGGAGTTTATCGGCCGGCGGCCACCTGGTGTTCTCGAACAGCGGCAGTGGAGCCCTGACGCTGCGGGGAGACATCGCGCTCAGCGGCACCGCCGGCACAGCCGTTGTCTTCTCCGCTGATTCCGCCGATTTGGCGCTCCTGGGGCAGATCGGACTGCCCAGCGGCAATCTCCTCAGGGTCTCTTTCGCAGGTGGTGGCGGTGCCCGCACCATCACGCTTGGCGACAACAACAGTTTCAACGCACCGGTTACGATCGGTACTGTCAGCGTCAAGGCAGGCACGCTCGCAGACGCCGGGACGAGCAGTTCGTTGGGCGCCGGCACGAGCGTGGGTCTCACCAACGGCGGCGTTCTGAGCTATACGGGCGGCGGTGCCTCAAGCAATCGCACCTGGACGTCCGACGGCGCCACGATGATCAGCAACGACGGCGCAGGCGGGCTTTCGCTCAGCGGCGCAGCAAGTTTCGTGGCGGGTGGCACCGACACCTTGACGCTCGGCGGCAGCTATGGCGGCACCAATACCTTCTCGGGCGTGATCTCCGGCACCGGCAACCTGGCCAGCAGCGGCTCCGGGACATGGGTGCTCGCCGGCGCCAATACCCGCGCTGGCAGCATCACGGTGAACGGCGGCACCCTGCACGCGGGCAACTCCTCTGCTTTCGGCACGACCACGACAGTGACCGTCAACAGCGGCACGCTCGACCTCAACAACTTCAACCTGTCGACCACAGGCTTCTCCGGGACCGGCGGAACCGTCGCGCTGGGAAGTGGCAATGTGAGCGTCAATCAAGCCTCCAACACGACTTTCGCCGGAGGCATAACCGGCGCCGGCGGCAGCCTGACCAAGCTTGGTGCGGGCACGTTGACGTTGACCGGAGCCAGCTCTTATACCGGCGCCACCAGCATCGGCGGCGGCGCTTTGGCGCTGAATTTCAACGCGGCCGGCGCGCCGGCGAGCAACATCATTTCCAGTGCCTCCACACTGAACATGTCCGGCGGCACGCTGACGGTGGCCGGCTCGGCAGGCCAGACGCAAAGCTTCGCGGCCAGCAACATCACCGCCGGCGGCAACACCATCGCTGGATCGGGGAACGTCACCCTCAATCTCGGCGCGATCAATCGAACCGGCGGCATCGTCAATTTCGTTCTGCCCACCACCGGCGCGATGACGACTACGCCGAGCACGGTGCTGGGTGGCTGGGCCACGGTCACCAGCGGCACAACGACCGACTACGCGCAGGTTGACGCATCCGGCAACATCATCGCTCGCACCACCTATGCGAACAAGGACGATGCCGGCACCTGGGTAACCGGCGATGTGGTCAGCGATGAAGCCCCCGGACCGAATACGCCTTATGTCGGAACCGTTACTGGCAACGTGCAACTCGGCGGCATCAAATACACCGCGGCGGCGGCTTCTACCGTGACGATTGGTTCCGGTAACACGCTGGGCATCGACGGCACCGTCATCGTGTCCGCCTCGGTGGGCAACAAAACCGACACCATCACCGGCGGTCGGCTGACCGGACCCGCCGGCGGCGGCACGCTGAGCGTGTTGCAGAACAGCACGGGCAATTTCGTGATCGGCTCGGCCGTCGTCGACAACGGCGCCACGATCGGCTTCACCAAGGCCGGCGCCGGGCTCGTCACGCTCTCCGGCACCAATAGCTATACCGGGGTTACCACCATCAGCGCCGGCACGCTCTCAGTCAACACGATCGCGACCGGCGGGACGCAAAGCGCCATCGGCGCCTCCAGCAATGCCTCCACCAATCTCGTGATTCAAGGCGCCACGCTGCAATATACCGGCGTCAACGCATCGAGTGACCGCGGTTTCACCCTCATGACCAGTGGCGCCGTGACCGCGGGCACGATCGATGTCAGCCAAGTGACCACGAACCTGCAATTGTCCGGACTGGTCACAAGCCCGGACAATGCGGGTCTCACCAAGACCGGTGCGGGCACGCTGACGCTGTCCAACGCCGGCAACAACTATACAGGCATCACCACCGTCAGCCAGGGTACACTCGCCGTCAGCACGCTCACCAACGGCGCTACCAACAGCGGCATCGGCGCCGCCTCGAGCGCCTCGTCGAACCTGGTGCTGCAGAACGGCGGCACTCTCGGCTATATCGGCGCCAACGCCAGCAGCAATCGCGGCTTTACGCTGGGCACCGGCGGCGGCGGGATCGGCGTGGTCGGCGGCACCACCCTGACGATGAGCGGCACGGCAACGGGCTTGGGCGGCCTGACCAAGAGCGGCGCCGGCACCTTGGTGTTGTCCGGCACGAACAATTATTCCGGGGGCACCATGGTGGGCGCCGGCACGCTCCGCGCCGGGTCGACCAGCGCCTTCGGGACCGGCTCGATGACGGTGAACACGGGCGCGACCCTGGATCTGGCTGGCAACAACAATACAGTGAGCGGGCTCAACGGTGCAGGCAATGTGCTGCTGGGCAGCGCTACGCTGGCGATCACCGGCACCGGGAGCTATTCGGGGACCATGGGCGGTGCAGGCGGCGTCACCATCGGCGCCGGCGGCACGGGGAACCAGACCTTCAGCGGTTGCGGCAACAGCTATGCCGGGCCGACCAGGGTCAATAGCGGCAGCACACTTACCGTCGGCTGTCTCGCCAATGGCGGAGCGCCGAGTGATATCGGGTCCTCCAGCAAAGACTCGACCAACCTTGTCCTCGTCAATGGCACGCTGAACTACACGGGTGGCACCGTCACCACCGATCGCGGCTTCTCGATGCCGGGATTTGTCGGCGGCAACATCGGAGTGCAGAACGCCGCGACGACACTGACCTTCAGCGGTGCGGCCACCGGAGGAGGAAGCGTCACAAAATTAGGTTCCGGCACGCTCGTACTGTCCGGGATCAACACATATGGGCTTGGCACGACCGTCTCGGCTGGCATATTGCGCGCCGGATCGGCCAGCGCCTTCGGCACCGGCTCAATGACCGTCAACACGGGCGCTACGCTCGACTTTGCCAACCTCAGCAACACGGTCGCCGGCCTTGCGGGGGGCGGCATTGTCACGCTCGGCTCGGCGACGCTGACCCTCAGCGACGGGGCGGGTCAGAATTTCAGTGGTGCCATCAGCGGAACTGGCGGGCTGGTGAAGAGCGGCGCCGGCACACAGACTCTGTCAGGCGTCAGCAGCTATACCGGCTCCACGGTCATCAATGGCGGCATTCTCGCCGTGACGAGTCTTGCAAACGGCGGCAGCAACAGCTCGATCGGATCTTCCGCCGCCACGCCGGACAAGCTCGTCCTCAATGGCGGCACGCTGCAATATATTGGAACCGGCGGCAGCACGGACCGGCAGTTCACGCTTGGAGCCAGCGGCGGCGCTCTCGACGCTTCGGGCAGTGGCGCGATCAACTTCACCAGCACCGCCGCGGCTGTGCTGACCGGCGCCGGCAACCGCACCCTGACGCTGACCGGCACCAGCACGGCCAACAACTCCCTTTCCGCCCGCATCGACAACCCGTCGAGCGGCGCGACCTCGCTCAGCAAAACGGGCAATGGCACCTGGGTGCTGAAGAACGCGGCGAGCACCTATACTGGCGCCACGACGATCAGCGGCGGCGTGCTTGCCGTCGACAAGCTATCCAACGGCAATCAGGCGAGTTCCATCGGCGCCTCCGCCAAGGATGCGTCCAATCTGGTGATCGGCAGCGGCTCCACGCTGCGCTATACCGGCAGCGGTGACACGACCGACCGCTTGTTCACGCTGCAGACTGGGGTCAGCTTCATCGAGTCGTCCGGCACCGGCGCGATCGTGTTCAGCAATACCGGTGCGGCGGCTTACACGGGGACTGGCCCCCGCACGTTCGTTCTCGGCGGCACCAACACCGGCCTCAACACGATCGGCGGGACCATCATCGATGGATCCGGCGGGGCGACCACGCTCGCCAAAAACGATGCCGGCACCTGGGTGCTGACGGGCAACAACAGCTACAGCGGCAACACCGTCATCAATGACGGCAATCTGATGATAGGCAATGGCGGTACTACCGGCAATGCCGGCACCGGCAATGTCATCGTCGACAAGGCGACCTCGACGCTGTCGTTCAACCGCAGTGATATGTTCAATTTCGCCGGCAATCTGAGCGGTGCCGGCAACATCGCCCAGATCGGCACCGGCACGACCAGGCTGACCTCGGCGACCGACAGCAGCATCGGCGGCTCGACGTGGGTCGATGTCGGCATGCTGGAGCTCGCCAGCAACTTGACAAGCAACGGCGGCACGACGGTGAATGCCGGCACGCTGCAGGTCGACGCTGGCAAGACGCTGACTACGCCGACGCTCGCGATGAATGCCGACTCGACGCTGAACGTCAGCGGCACGGTTCAGGCGACCGGCGCGACGCCCCTGGCAATAACGGGCGATGCCGGGGCGAGCACCATCAACATCGCCAATGGCGGTACCTTGCGCGGCAATGGCGATCTCGGCGGCGGCAGCGACATCGTCAATCTGACCGGGACGTTGAACACCGGCGCCGGGACGCTCAACCTCGGCTCGGGTAACGACACGCTGACGCTCAACGACGGCGCCGTTCTCACCGGAACAGTCAACGGCGGCACCGGTGGCGAGACGGGCGCGGGCGACACGTTCCGGGTAATCAACGCGGTGAATCGAACAGTGCAGGGCGCGGGCATCAGCGGGTTCGAGAGCCTGGACAAACAGGGCAGCGGAACGTTGACGCTTATTGGTGACCACAGTTACAGCGGTGGGACGACAATCCAGGGCGGGACGCTCCAGGTGGGCAGCGGCGCGACAGCGGGCACCTTGACGACACCCACAGTGGCCAACAACGGCACGCTCGCCTTCAACCTGAATAATAACTACAGCTTCGACGGGCTGATCTCGGGCACGGGTTCGGTTAACAAGCTAGGCACCGGGATCACGACGCTGACCGGCGCCAACACCTATACCGGTGCGACCAACGTCAATGCGGGTACATTACTCGTCAACGGGAACCAGTCGGCCGCCAATGGCCAGACGACTGTTGCGACCGGCGCCACGCTTGGCGGTAGCGGCATCATCGGCGGCAGCGTCACCGTTGCCGATGGCGCTACGCTTGCCCCCGGCGGCGCAGGCAATGTCCCTGGGACTCTTACCATCAATGGCAGCCTTGCGCTGGGTGACTCAACCCTCAACGTTAATTTCGGCCAGGCCGGTGTACCTGGCGGTCCGCTCAATGACCTCATCAATGTTGGCGGTAACCTGACACTGGGCGGCTCGCTCAATGTCACCGAAAGCCCCGGCGGTGATCTGGGCCCCGGCGTCTATCGCATCATCAATTATACCGGCTCGCTGACCAACAACATTCTCGACGTCAGCGATCCCAACTATTTCGTGCAGACCTCGGTCGCCAATCAGGTCAACCTGGTCAATTCGGCGGGATTGACGCTTAGCTATTGGGACGGCAACGCCGGCCCGCATTCCAACGGCATTGTGAATGGCGGCAGCGGCACCTGGCGTGCCGCAGGCGACCAGAACTGGACGGACGTAACCGGTCTCTTCGCGGCGCCTTTTGCCAATGCGAGCTTCGCCATCTTCCAGGGTGCCGCGGGCACCGTTTCGGTGGACAACACAAATGGCGCGGTGCTTGCGGCGGGCATGCAGTTCGCGACCGACGGCTATCTGGTCCAGGGCGCGGATATCGGGCTGGTCGGCTCGCAGTCGATCATACGCGTCGGCGACGGCACGCTGGCCGGTGCAACCTATGTCGCGACGATTGCGTCCAACCTGACGGGCAGCAGCCAGCTGGTGAAGACCGATGCCGGCACGCTGGTGCTGTCGGGGACCAACAGCTACAGCGGCGGCACGGCCATCAACGGCGGCACGGTCCAGATTTCCTCGGACACCAATCTCGGTGCTGGTGGCGGGGCGCTCAGCTTGGACGGCGGCACGCTGCACACGACGGCCATCATCAGTTCGGTGCGCGCCGTTGCGCTCAATGCGGGCGGCGGCACTTTCGATACGGACGCTGCGACCACCCTGGGGCTGAACGGCATCGCTGCAGGGGCAGGGGCGCTGACCAAGGAGGGCAGCGGCACGCTCATTCTTGCCGGTGCCAACACCTATCAGGGCGGCACCGTCATCAGCGGCGGGACGATCGAGGTCAGCAGCGATGCCAATCTCGGCAATGGAGCCGGCAAGGTCACGTTCGACGGCGGCACGCTGCATGTCTCCGGGTTTGGCTTCAATTCTGCACGAGACGCAACGCTCAACGCCGGCGGCGGTGCCATCAACGTCGATAATTTTGTGGACCTAGCCGGCACGATCGAGGGGACCGGAGCACTAACAGCTGGTGGTCCCGGATTTCTCGCCCTCAGCGGCGACAACACCTATACCGGCGGCACCACCATTGCGAACGGGGTTCTGCAGCTTGGCTCTGGGGGCACCACGGGGTCGATCCTGGGCGATGTCGTGGATAACGGCAATCTCGGCTTCGATCGCTCTGACACCTATAGCTTTGATGGCCTGATCTCCGGCAGCGGCCAGATCACCCAGGTTGGCTCGGGCACCACCGTGCTTACCGCCGACAACAGCTATGCCGGCACGACGAGGGTTCTCGGCGGCTCCCTCTACATCAATGGCGACCAGAGCGCCGCAACCGGCTTGACCACCATCAACGCCGGCACGTTGGGCGGCAATGGTATAATCGGCGGCGACGTAACCCTGGCGCCAGACTCTACCCTGGCCCCCGGTGGTCTCGGCACGACACCCGGGACACTGACCATCAATGGCCGTCTTCAACTGGCTGGTGGCTCCAACCTTGACTACTCCTTCGGGCAGGCCGGCGTAGTAGGTGGTGCCTATAACGACCTGACCGTCGTGCATGGCAATCTGGCGCTCAACGGCGCTATCAATGTCACCCAGTCGCCGAGCGGCAATTTTGGCCCCGGCATCTATCGCGTGATCAGCTATGACGGGACGCTGAGCGACAACGGACTGGACAGCAACTCCCCGACCCATATCGTCCAGACCTCGATAGCGGGCCAGGTCAACCTCGTCGACATCAGCGCCATGACGCTCAATTTCTGGGACGGCGACGCCGGCCCGAAGAGCAACAACGCTGTCAATGGTGGCAACGGCACCTGGCGGGCGGCTGGCGACGACAACTGGACTGGGCCGGCCGGCGACCTCAACGCCGCGTTCACCAACGGCAGTTTCGCAATCTTCGCCGGCTCTGCCGGTACGGTCAGCGTCGACAACACCAATGGCCAGGTCCAGGCCGCCGGCATGCAGTTCGCTACCGACGGCTATCTGATCCAGGGCCAGAACATCGACCTGGTCGGACCGCAGGCGACGATCCGGGTTGGCGACGGAGCCCTTCCTGGAGCGGACTACACTGCGACGATCGCCTCCGTGCTCCAAGGCAGCTCGCAGTTGGTCAAGACCGATCTCGGCACGCTGGTGCTGAGCGGCACCAACACATACATCGGCGGCACCGCGATAGATGGCGGCACGCTGCGGGTTTCGGCCGACGCCAATCTTGGCGATGCGGGGGGCGCGCTGTCGCTCGACAGTGGCGCCACGCTGCAAAACACCGGTGCCTTCAGCTCGGCCCGCGACGTCACGCTCAATGCGGGTAACGGCACGTTACAGACCGATGCCGACCTGACGCTATCGGGCCTGATTGACGGTGCCGGCGGCTTGACCAAGACGGGCATCGCGGCGCTGACGCTGACCGGCACCAACAGCTATGCCGGTGCCACCACGGTTGCGGCAGGTGGCCTCTATGTCGACGGCGACCATAGTACAGCAACCGGGCTGACCTCGGTGCAGATCGGCGCGACGCTCGGCGGCAAGGGCAAGATTGGCGGCAACGTCACGATCGACGATGGCGCCACGCTGTCACCGGGATCTGCCGACGGTACGCCAGGCACGCTGGCGATCGCCGGCGACCTGTCGCTCTCCGGCGGCTCGATCCTGAACTATTCCTTCGGGCAGGCCAATGTGGCCGGCGGCGCGCTCAATGATCTCACGACGGTCGGCGGCAATCTCGTCCTCGACGGCACGCTCAATGTTTCCGCGTCGGCCGACGGTACCTTCGGTCCCGGCATCTATCGTGTCTTCGATTACAGCGGCACGCTGACGAACAACGGGCTTGCGATCGGCTCCATCCCGTCCTCCAACTACTTCGTCCAGACCTCGGTCGACCACCAGGTCAACCTGGTCAACACGGCTGGGCTCAACCTGAACTACTGGGATGGTGACGCCGGTCCGAAGTTCGACGGCACCATCAATGGCGGCAACGGCACCTGGCAGAGTTCCTCGGGCAATGACAACTGGACCGAACAGACAGGCCTGATCAACGCCGCTTATTCGGACGGCGCCTTGGCCATCTTCGCAGGCACCGCCGGCACTGTGACGGTGGACAACGGGGTCGGCCAGGTCACGGCCGCCGGCATGCAGTTCGCGACCGACGGCTACGTCATCCAGGGCGGCGACATCGATCTCGTTGGGCCACAGTCGGCGATCCGGGTCGGCGACGGCACTATCGCTGGCGCGGGATACACAGCCACCATCGCCTCCGCGCTGACCGGCAACGCAGAGCTCGTCAAGACTGATGCCGGAACGCTCGTGCTTACCGGCACCAACAGCTACACGGGCGGTACGGCGGTCAACGGCGGCACATTGCGTGTCTCCGTCGATGCCAATCTCGGCGATGCGGCTGGCGGGCTCTCCTTCAACGTCGGCACGCTCAACACCACCGCAAGCTTTGCCAGCGGCCGGGACGTTGGCGTTCTCGGCCAAGGCACGCTTGCGACCGATGCGGGCACCACGCTGACGCTTAACGGGGTGATCTCCGGCGCCGGCGCCTTGGCCAAGAGCGGCGGCGGCACGCTGGCGCTGACGGCCGACTCCTCCGGCTTCACGGGCACCACGGCGATCGGCGGCGGCACCGTCAACGTCTCGGGCAGCCTGTGCGGCGACGTCAACGTGCTTTCGGGCGGGCGCCTCGAAGGCACCGGCACGGTCTGCAATACCACCAATGCCACGGGCGGTGTAATCGCCGCCGGCAATCCGGGTGTGCCCGGCGCGCTCACCATTGCCGGCAACTATACCGGCAATGGTGGAACGCTGGAGATCGAGACCGTGCTCGGTGGCGATGCCTCCGCCACCGACCGGCTGGTCATCACCGGCAACACCGCCGGCACCACCACACTCAAGGTGGCCAATCTCGGCGGCGGCGGCGCGCAGACGGTGGAAGGCATCAAGATCATCGATGTCGGCGGAAGCTCGGCTGGCACCTTCTCACTCGCCGGCGACTATGTCTTCCAGGGCGACCAGGCGGTGATCGGCGGCGCCTATGCCTACCGGCTCTACAAGAATGGCGTGAGCACGCCCGATGACGGCGACTGGTATCTTCGCTCGGCACTCACCACCCCCGACAATCCGCCAGGACCGCTCTACGCGCCGAGCGCGCCGCTCTATGAGGCCTATGAAGGCGTGTTGCAGAGCTTCAATGAACTGGGCACCTTGCAGCAGCGCATCGGCAACCGGTCGTGGGGCGAGGGCGCGACGCCGGAAGGGGCGGATGTTCCGGGCCAGGGTCCGGTCGACGGCAAGGCCATCTGGGCCCGTATCGAGGCGGCGCACGCCAAGCTCGACCCGAAGACCTCGACCACCGGCACCGACTACGACGTGACGACATGGAAGCTCGTGGCCGGCGTCGACGGTCTTCTGCACGAGAGCGAGGCCGGCGTTCTGATCGGCGGGATCACCGCCCACTACGGAACTGCTTCGTCGGACGTCTCGTCCATCTACGGCATCGGCTCGATCGCCGCCACCGGCTACGGCGTCGGCGGCACGCTCACCTGGTACGGCAACAGCGGCTTCTATCTCGACACGCAGGCGCAGGCGACATGGTATGACAGCGATATCCGTTCGGCCATGCTCGGCACACTGGCCGATGGCAACAACGGCTTCGGCTATGCGCTCAGTATCGAGAGCGGCCAGAAGATCGCGCTGTCCAGCAAGTGGTCGCTGACCCCGCAGGCGCAGCTTGCTTACTCCGACGTCCGCTTCGACGCGTTCACCGACCAGTTCGGCACCAGGGTGTCGCCCGGCAGCGGCGACAGCCTGGTCGGCCGTCTCGGCCTGTCGGCCGACTACGAGGACCAGTGGACGGATGCCGCGGGGCAGGTCAGCCGCGCACACATCTACGGCATCGCCAACCTCTATTACGACTTCCTCGACGGAACCGATGTCGATGTGTCGGGCGTGAAGTTGGTCAGCCAGAACCAGGCGCTGTGGGGCGGTGTCGGCCTTGGCGGCTCGCTCGACTTCGCCGACGGCAAATACGCGGTCTTCGGGGAAGCTACCGCCAAGACCAGCCTCGAGAAGTTCGGCGACAGCAACTCGATCGGCGCCAAGCTCGGCTTCAGCGTGCGCTGGTAGCTGCGAGCCCCGCTGTAGGCTGATATATCGCCAGCTAAAGATCCCGGGCGATGCACGCTCGCGGACCGGTGTTTGATAGAATGGACAAGAACATGAATCGGAAGAATTGGGGCAGAAGCATTCTGCCGGTGGCCACCGCGCTGCTGGTCATGGGCTTTGCCATCTCGGCGTTCGCGCAGGAGGCTGGGCTGCCAGGTGGAGCGACATCCCTGAGGGAGGGGCATGGCGGCTGGACGGTGTCCTGCAATATTACGACGCAGAACGGCGCCGCGGCCAAAGCCTGTGCGCTCTCGCAGGAGCAGACAGACGCGCAGTCGCGCCAGCGGGTGCTGGCCATCGAATTGCGTCCCAACGGCGAGACTGTCCAAGGAACGCTGGTGCTGCCGTTCGGCCTCGCGCTGGACCAGGGTGTAAAGCTGCAGATCGACGACGGCGCCGCGCTGCCGCCGCTCCGCTTCCGCACCTGCCTCCCCGGAGGCTGTCTCGTCGACCTGAGCTTCGAGGGAGATACCTTGGCGGCTCTGCGCAACGGAACCAGCCTCAAGGTCAAGGTCGTCGCGGACGGCGGCGAGGAAACCAATCTCGCCTTGTCATTGAAAGGCTTCCCCAGCGCTCTCGACAGGACAGCCGCGCTGCTGAAGTGAGAAGTAGGTGCCGCTCAAAGGGAAGCCGGAACTGGCATTTTTCCGAAGCTGAATGAGGAGCGGCCATCCGCAGGGCAAGGGTAGTGTGAGCAATGGGCCGGTCAGAGACTTCGATTCCGCTCGGTTGACTGTCGGCTCTCTTTAATTGGAACGCAAGAAGCTGTCGGTCCGCTGACGGCCCCAAACAAGTCGTTTCATGGCACCGGTCAGAGGACCGCCTCTGGCGCCTACGGACATTCGTTGAAACTCGGTATGGAGCGGTCAGGCTTTGTCGCGGCCGATGATCACTCTCCTTTGGGGATTTTAGGTTCGCCAGACCATACGAGATCATACGAAGGATATGGGTTGGCTAACCATCCGCTAAACCATTGATTTTCCTTAGGAGCCTTACACCCTCCGGGCCCACCATAAATCCCCTTTTCAGAGGAGGCCCACAACGTGGACTCGAACCCCCTCTTTTGACCAAAAACTACCCCAGCGATTTTCCCTGCGATCTCAGAATCGCCTAAGGCGCTATTGCATTGTTCCGGGGGGGCGAACCGCGAGAGCGCTGCCGTGTTTCCACACATTCGGGAGCGCGCCGATATTTCCACGGGTTTGTCCTGTTGGACCTGTATCGAATCTACAAAAGACCGCGGAACGGCATGGTTGACTCGAGGCCGGCGTATGTTGTTCCACGAAGCGCATGTGGCAGTTTTGCGCCTCATGGCAGCGTCGCGGCGCCAAGACGGTGCACCCCGAAAGCGAACCTCTCCAACGCCGAGCCGAAAAGCGAGATCTTAACTGCGCGGCCGCTTAAAGAACGCTCTGGTCAGGTACGCATTGCATCACGCCGTTGCATAGGTGGCATATAACCTCCAGGAATAGACTTCACAAATCATTCTATTGGACGGCATTCGCTTCAAAGCACATTCTGCAGGTGCTGAGGAGCGGTAGTTCAATTCTCGATCCGCTCTCCATCACAACGACAAAAATGGGGAACGTAGATGATTGACAAACGCACCTGCTTGCAGACCGTCGCAGTTTTGGCGTTCATGGCCGCTTCCGGCTTCGCAGGGAATGCCTCGGCACAAGATTTCGACACTTCCGGGATTAAGGTCGATTCGGCGCTGGCCGCCCGCCTCCCGGAAAAGATCAAGAAAGCCGGGGTGATCGTGATCGGCTCCGACACATCCTATGCGCCTTGGGAGTATCTGAGCGAGAAGGATGGGCAGACGCCCGAGGGCATCGACGTTGATATCGCGGACGCGCTGGCTGCGAAGCTGGGCGTCAAGATCGAGTTCCAGACTTCAGCGTTCGACGCGATCCTGCCGGCGCTCGGCACCAAGTACGATCTCGGCGTCTCCGCCTTCACGGTCAGCAACGAACGCATGAAGGCCGTCAACTTCGTCAGCTACTCGGACACTGGCAGCTTGTGGGCGATCAAGTCCGGCAACCCTACGAAGTTCGATCCGGCCGACTTCTGCGGACGCAAGATCGCGGTCCAGTCAGGAACCTGGCACGAGAAGGCGATCAACGAGGAGAACGAGACCTGCAAGAAGGCAGGCAAGACGGGAATGGATATCCTGCCCTTCGGAACGCAGACCGAGGCGCTCACGCGCGTTGCGGCCGGCGGCGCCGACGCTACGATCTCCGGTTCCTCCACGATTGGCTATGCGGCCAAGCAGTCGAGTGGTCAGCTCGAAACGGTCAAGGCGCCAAGCGGGGCGCTGAGCGAACACGGCCCGAACGGCATCGCGGTTGCCAAGAGCGACATGGAGTTGACCCAGCTCGTCGCCGATACGATCAACGCGCTGATCGCGGATGGCACTTACAAGGCGGTGTTCGACACTTGGGGCGTCGGGTCCGAGATCGTGACCAAGGCCGAAGTCAATCCGTCCGTGAAGGACTGATGCCGTGGCGGTCACAACGGTGCACGCTCCCTCGCAAGACGCGCCTGCCCGAGCACCCGAGACGGAGGTTGCGCGGAACGTCATCGTTCCGCGTCGCCATCCCGGGCGTTGGCTGGCGGTGGCGCTTCTCGCGATCGTCGCCATTCAGGCCGCGCATGCGGTGGCGGTGAACCCGAACTTCCACTGGGATGTCTATGTCAAATATCTGTTCTGGCCGCAGGTGATCCGGGGCGTTGGCTGGACGCTCCTCATCACGGTCGTGGCGATGGCGGTTGCGATCGTGGTCGCTGGTCTGCTTGTCGTCATGCGCGATAGCGACAATCCGATCCTGCGCGGTCTTGCCTATGCCTGGGTGTGGTTCTTCCGCGGCACGCCCATCTACACACAGCTGCTGTTCTGGGGCCTTTTCGCGGTTCTGTTTCCCCGCCTTTCCCTGGCCATTCCCTTCGGGCCGGAGATAGCAGGCGTCGAGGCGAGATATCTGGTGACGCCGGCGATGGCGGCGATCCTTGGGCTCGGCTTCAACGAATCCGCCTATCTGACCGAGATATTCAGGGCAGGCTTCGGTTCTATCGATCGAGGGCAGACCGAGGCGGCGCAGGCGATGGGAATGCGGCCTGCCAGGATCTGGTGGCGCATCCTCATGCCGCAGGCGATGCGGGTCATCATCCCCCCCACGGGAAACGAGACGATCGGCATGCTGAAGATGACGTCGCTGGTGCTCGCCGTGCCGTTCACGCTCGACCTGACCTTCGCCACCAATGCCATCGCCAACCGGCTCTACCTGCCGATCCCGCTGCTGATGGTTGCTGGCACCTGGTATCTCGCCATCACCAGCCTGCTCATGGTCGGCCAGCACTATCTGGAGCGCCATTTCGGCAAGGGCGTTGCCGTCCATACTGCCAGGGCGGAGTAGGACGATGGACATGGTTATCGATACCGGCTTCTGCGTCGAGATGCAGAACATCCACAAATTCTATGGCCCAGTGCATGCGCTTAGGGGCGTAGACCTGCGCGTGCGGCGTGGCGAAGTCTGCGTCGCAATCGGGCCGTCGGGCTCAGGCAAGTCGACGCTGTTGCGTTGCATAAATCAGCTGGAGAGCATTTCGACCGGCAGGGTCTTCCTCAACGGGGAACTGCAGGGTTTCGTTGAGCGTGACGGCCGGTGTCATCCGCTTGCGCCGGGCACCGTCGCGGCGCAGAGACGGCGGACCGGCATGGTCTTCCAGCGTTTCAATCTGTTTCCACACATGACGGCGCTTCAGAACGTCATGGAGGGGCCGCTGCAGGTGAAGGGATGGACGCGGGAGCGTTCGCGAGCAAAGGCACGGGAGCTTTTGCAGCGCGTCGGCCTGAAAGGCTTCGACGGCCGCTATCCCAGCCAGCTCTCCGGCGGCCAGCAGCAGCGGGTTGCCATCGCACGAGCGCTGGCTATGGAGCCGGAGGTCATGCTTTTCGATGAGCCGACGTCGGCGCTCGATCCCGAACTCGTCGGCGAGGTCCTCGACGTCATCAAGGATCTCGCCCGAAGCGGCATGACCATGGTGGTCGTAACTCACGAGATCGGCTTCGCCCGTGAAGCCGGCAATCACCTCGTCTTCATGGATGAGGGCATGATCGTGGAGGAAGGACCTCCGCGCGAGATCCTGGCCAATCCGACGAACCCCCGCACCATAGCGTTCCTTTCCAAAGTCCTTTGAAAGCAGTCATGACCATGATCGATGCAAGCCTCGTGGAGCGAGCGGCCGGATGGCGCCGCCATCTTCACGCCCATCCGGAACTGTCGGGTCAAGAGACCACGACCGCCAGCTTTGTTTCCGAGCAGCTGTCAGCCCTTGGCATCGAGCATGAGACCGGCATCGGCAATCACGGCATTGTCGCCACGATCCGGCGTCCAGGGTCAAACCGGTCGGTCGGCCTGCGCGCGGATATGGACGCTTTGCCGATCAACGAAGCCAACACTTTCCAGCATGCTTCGCGCAACCCCGGCGTCATGCATGCCTGCGGTCACGACGGCCATACGGCGGCGCTGCTGGGCACGGCCGCCTCGCTGATGGCTGACGACAGCTGGAACGGCACGATCAATCTCGTGTTCCAGCCCGCCGAGGAAAACGGCCAGGGCGCCAAGGCGATGATCGCGGATGGCCTGTTCCAGCGCTTCCCGATGGAAAGGCTCTTTGCATGGCACAACTGGCCAGACCTTCCGGCCGGCAAGGTTGCCGTCCACACAAGACCATCGATGGCCGCCGGCGGTGACTGGCGCGTGAAACTGATCGGGCTGGCCGGCCATGCGGCCATGCCGCATCTCACGCGCGATCCGATCAATGCCGCTGCGCACCTCATCGTCGCTCTGAACACCATAGTCTCGCGTAACGTCGATCCACTCGAAACCGTCGCCCTGACGGTTTCGATGATCCAGGGTGGTACCGTCAGCAATCAGACCCCCGAGACGGCAACGATCATCGGCACGTTGCGCACCTTTGATGCCGAGATACGCAAGGCGATCATCGCGCGGATGTCAGAAGTCATCGAGGGAACCGCTGCCGCCTGGGGCGTGAAGGCTGACTACGAGATCAACTCAACAGGCCAGGTCATGGCCGACACACCGGCCGAAGCAGCCCTCTCGGTGGCCGCGGCCGAGGCAGCCGGGCTGCCGGTGACACGCGACATCCGCCCGGCGATGGGCGGCGACGATTTCGCATTCCTGGTCGAGGGCAGGGCCGGAGCCTATGTGCTGATCGGCAACGGCCCGGCGGCCGGCGACGGCAAACTGCACAACGAGCGTTACGAGTTCAACGATGAGATTCTTGGGCCGGCCATATCGTGGCTGACCAACGTCGCCAAATTGGCGTTGCGCGAATGACCGGCGTCACTACACACGGCGGCCTATCCTGCGGCGCGCTTCAGCTCGCGAATGAAGTCCTCGAGGATGCGCGATGGAAGCCGGTTGGGCGGCGTGATCAACAGCGTCCGGAAATGCAGCGCCGGCTCGAAGGGCCGCAAGGTCAGTCCGTGTCCGACATAGGGCTCGGCCGTCAGCGGGTTCACCAGACCAAGCCCGATGCCTGCCGCCACCATGGAGCAGATTGTCGTCGAGTAGGGCGTTTCGATTACGCTACGGATGGTAATGCCGGCCGCCTCGAAGGCTTGCTCAGCTTCACGGCGCGTCGTGTCTTCGGGGGCAAGCGCGATGAAGGGCTGATCCACAAGGTCGGCGGGGCGGATCACGTCGCGCTCCTCAAGCGGGTGGCCTTCCGGCAAGGCGACGGCGACGCGGAAGCGAGCGAACTCCATGACTTCGACCCCGGTCCGGTCGATCTCGTCGGCGACCACGCCGAGGTCGAACTGGCCGGAGGCGACGAGGTCGCGCACGACCGACGACATGCGCGCCTGAAAGGTGATGGCGATGTTGGGATTGCGGTCCATGAAGGCGCGCAGCGCCCGCGGCAGCACATTGGTGGAAAGCGCCGAAAGGCAGGCGATGCGCAGTTCGCCCGACCCGTAATCGCGGATGCGTGCAGCGGCGCCGCGCAGATGGGTGAGGCCGAGAAACGCCTGCTCGACCTCGCGAAAGAACAGCTGCCCTTCGGGAGTGGGCTGCAGCCTGCCCTTGATGCGGTGAAAAAGATCGAAGCCGAGCGAGCGCTCGAGCTCCTGGATCATCTTGCTGACCGCGGGCTGGGAAATGTGCAGCACCTCCGCCGCCCTGGCCGTCGTGCCATTGGTCATGACGACCCGAAATACCTCTACCTGCCTCAAGTTCACGACCAGACCCGCCTTCCATCCATAACTTCAGCGAATAACCATAGCCTGCGTATGCGCGAGGGGGAATTGTTTCTCCTCGGCATGCGACACGGTTCCCATAGGAATGCCGAGTCATGACGAACGACCTGACGCAGTGTGTTTTGAACCCGACAGTCGCCACTGAAGGCTTCGATCCTTTGGCCGTGGGCGTTCATCGTGCCTCGACGATCGTTTTCAAGGATGCCGCCGCATACGCCTCGCGGGGGGAGCGCGGACATCAGGGTTATTCCTACGGTCTCTACGGCACGCCGACGACGCGCACCCTGGAGGCGAAGCTCACCAGTCTTGAATGCGGAGCGTGGACATTCCTTGCGCCGTCCGGCCAGGCCGCCAATGCATTGGCGGTGTTGCCGTTCGTCAACGTAGGTGACCACGTGCTGATCGTGGACACCGCATATCCGCCAATGCGAGACCTTGCGGAGACGGATCTGCGGCGCCTCGGCGTCGAAGTCGATTTCTTCGACCCGCTCTCGCCGGATGATGTCGCGCGAAAGATGCGCGACAAGACGCGAATCGTGTGGTGCGAAAGTCCCGGCTCGACGACGATGGAGGTGCTCGATCTGCCAAGGATTGCGGCGATCGCGCATGAACACGGCGCGCTTGTCGGCGTCGACAACACATGGGCGACACCGCTGAACTTCAAGCCGCTGCACCACGGCGCCGATATCGTTACCGAGGCGCTGACGAAATTCGTCTCGGGCCATTCTGATGTGCTGATGGGCTCTATCACGGTGAAGGACAAGGCATTGATCCAACCCGTACGCTCGCTGATCGGCCGTATGGGCATCGGCGTCTCGCCCGACGACGCCTCACTGGTGCTTCGTGGCTTCGAGACGCTGGGCATACGGCTGCGCCATTCCGAGAAAGTGGCGTTCGATTTCGCTGAAAGGATTGCCGGCCATCCGCTGGTCGATCAGGTGCTTCATCCCGCTTTGGAGACCTGTTCCGGCCATCCGATCTGGAAGCGTGATTTCCTGGGCTCCAGCGGCGTCTTCAGCGTTTGTTTCGCGCGGACTGCTTCAACGCACGTTGCCGCCGCCCTTGACGCGTTGCAACTGTTTGCCATCGGAGCATCCTGGGGGGGTACGCGGAGCCTGGCGGCTCCGATGTCGGTCGACCGGTTCCGCAGCGCGACACGGTGGGACGGAGCCGAGGTCATCCTGCGGCTCAGCGTCGGGTTGGAAGACGAGGCGGACCTCTGGGCGGATATCGAGCGGTTTTTCAATCGCCTCGAAGCGCTCGTGGCGGCCGACCAGCCCATGCAAGCGGTCAGCCATGGTTGATATCGGTCTGCTCTCCCTTACCGATCTCTCAAGACTGATCCGGGCGAAGGGGCTGTCTCCAGTCGACATCACCAAGAGATATCTGGAGAGGATCGCTACGCTCGACGAGCAACTGCACAGCTTCAATTGCCTACGTGTGGAGGAAGCGCTCGAGGACGCTGCGGAAGCCGAACGCAGGATAGCCGGTGGGGGATGGTTGGGTCCGCTTCATGGCATCCCGATCGGCATCAAGGACTTGATCGACGTTGCGGGTCTGCCAACGACGGCACAGGCCGAACACCGGCGCAACTGCATCGCCGGGAAAGATGCCGGTGTCGTTGAAGCCTTGAAGGGCGCCGGCGCAATCATCCTCGGAAAACAGGCGACAGCCGAATACGCGGTGAGCGGAACACAGATGGACCTTGGATGGCCGCCGGTGCGCAATCCCTGGGACGTCGATCTCGACCCGTCGTCGTCGTCGAGCGGCTCGGCCGCCGCTGCCGCCGCCGGCCTGTGCGCGGGTTCGGTTGGCACTGAAACCGCCGGGTCCATTCGCGACCCTGCGGCCTGGTGCGGGGTCGCGGGGCTGAAGCCCACGAACGGACTCGTCAGCACACGCGGCGTCCTGCCTCTATCGCGGTCGATGGACTGCGTAGGTCCTATCGCCTGGACCGTCGAGGATTGCGCCTTGATGATCTCGCAGATGGTATCGTCAGATCCGCAGGACACCGGGATCAAAGGCTTCGGGGGGCCGGACATCTCGACCCTTTCCAACGGAATCCGTGGACTGCGCATTGGGGTCGTCAGGCATTTCTACGAGGACGCACCCGACATCGACGATGACGTTCTCGATGCGATGGAAGGCTCCCTCATCACATTCGAAAAGCTTGGCGCTCGATTGTCCACCGTCCGGTTGGCTGAATTCGACGCCTATTGCGCGGCCGCGCGCAGCATTTCGTGGCCGGAAGAATATGCCGAGCATTGTGATGAACTGGAAGCGCACCCCGACAGGTTCCATCCGGTGAGCCGCTCGCGCCTGCAGGACGGAAGGGAAGTCATGGCTGCGGATTATATCCGGGCGCGGCGGCGACAGGCTTCTCTGACAGCGGAGATGGGTCAGATTATGTGGGACATCGATGTCCTGGTATTGCCGACGAACAAGAAGCCGGCGCAGGTGCTGGGCTATGAACACACACCGCTCCGGCAAGCGGAACTATCCTTGACGCGGCCGTTCAACCTGACCGGAGGTCCGGCTCTTACCCTGTGCAACGGCTTTACAGCGTCCGGACTGCCTACCTCGATCCAGATCATCGGCAGGCGTTTCGAGGACGACACGGTCCTGAAAGTCGGACATGCTTTGGAAACCGCGCTTGGGCTGCGAAAGCGACGTCCCGGGATTGCTGCGCTGTGATCCGCAAAGATATCACGATCGCGCTTCCGCATCCAAATCGCCGCGGATCAGAAAATCGTCTTCTCCTTACCGATGAGGGGTATCAGCAAGACACTGGAGGGGTTTGTGGTCAAACGCACCACGGCATTGCGATAGAGCTTCATGAGCACGGCTACAGGCCAGGCGATCCGAGAGCTCCCCCGCTGACGGTCTGAATCGAACAACGCCGACGCGCGACCGCGGCGGCTTTCCATTCAACCGTGAAGCAGCCGCGTTCCTGGGCTCGACCTGTGTTGAGGGCGTGATGAACGCGGCCGCTCGCCAAGCACCTGAGCGCATCGTCGATGGCTCGATTGTTCATCAAGTGCAATTGCTTCTGCTGGGTTATCTGCGGCGTCGATGAATTCGACGCTTATCGAGCCCATCTAGTTCGAGGACTTTCATAGGGCTGCCGGCGCCGCGCGGCGGCCCGAGGCGATGAGCGGGAACAAGATGCGGTTCTAGAGTAGTGCGATAGGCGAAACGTATTCGTTATGTTTGTCCTGCGCGGAGCGCCATCTCACTCCTGTTCCGAGGCCTGGCGGACAGCTAAGCCAACCTCGCCCCCGGTCAGGTCTTGACGAGAAGACCCTGAGGAAGAGGTCAATGCCCGTTAAGAAATCCATACGGTCATCGTGAACGCGCAACTGGCCAGCTACGCTACGCGCGAACGGGTAATCGCTCGGGTCGAATTGAGACCAGACAGTCGACGCCGAATCCGGGGAACTGGATCCGTCGAGGCCGCACGCGCGAGTGAACTGCGCACTAGCAGAATTCTGCCGACCGACACCGAGGATAGCCATGAGTGCCTCCCACTCGTCGCTCATCAAATGCGCGTGGATTTCGATCTGTGTTTCGATCGCACGTTAGGGCGGGACGCAACGAAAGACCGATCACGACTGCGGCACGTGCGTCACCGGCCGGAGTGCCGAGTGTGACGTTGGTCGGCCGCTGCACCATCGCCATGACCGGCGCTTTTTCCGTCTTCACCTGACCTTCCGGCCCGGCCCGGAGGTGGGTCACCCGGTCGCTTTCGGGGACTTCCCCGAGATGGAAATGGTCGATCTCAACCGTGCCGTCGAGCATGTTCTCCCGAGCCACCATCAGCCGCGGTGCGGTCGTACCCGCGGGGCACTCTTGTCAGCGAAGGCAGCCAGCCGGGCGCGGGCTTCGGGCTGGGTGTTCACGACACCGGCCACCACGGCCTCGGCGTAGGCCGCATCCATCGCCGACATATTTTGCATATGACTGACGGCCGAGCAGATCGCGAAATTCGACAGGGGCAGGTTCTGCGCCGCCTTGCGGGCAAGTTCCATCGCCTTGTCCAGACTGGAGCCTTCGACCATGTACTGCGCAAGCCCGAGATCGACGGCCTCTTGTCCCTGATAGACGCGGCCCGTCAGCATCATGTCGATCATGCGGGCCTTGCCAACGAGGTCGGTGACCCGGATCGTGGCGCCGCCGCCGGTGAACAGGCCGCGCTGGCCCTCGGGCAAGGCGAAATAGGTGGTCTGGTCCATCACCCTTATGTGAGCCGCGCTGGCCAGTTCCAGCCCGCCGCCAACGACAGCTCCGTTCAGCGCCGCGACGATCGGCACGCCACCATATTCCATCTTGTTGAACGCCTCGTGCCAGCGCAGGCAAATGTGCATGAAATCCGCCGGGCTGCGGTCGGCCTGGTGGTGCTCGATCAGGTCCAGCCCGGCGCAGAAATGGTCGCCCGATCCGGCCAGTACGATGGCGCGGACGCCGGCGCGAGGCGCCGTGGAGAAGAACTCGACCAGTTCCTCGATCGTGTGCGAATCCAGTGCATTGCGCTTGGTCGGACGGTTCAGGGTGACCACCCAGACGCCGTCGTCATGGACGGCGATGTCCAGGTTCTTGAAACGGGCAGTGTCGATTTGGATGGCCATGATGCGTTCCTGTTCAGAAGGTAAAAAGGGGGCGGTTAGCCAAGCGAGCCATCGTCGGCAACCATGAATTTCGGCACCAGAAACAGGCTGATCCCCTTGGTCCCCTTGGGCGCATCCGGCGTGCGGGCCAGCACGAGGTGGATGATATTCTCGGCCAAATCATGGTCGCCATAAGTGATAAAAATCTTGGCGCCGCTGATCCGATAGCTGCCGTCCGCCTGCGCCTCAGCCCTGGTGCGCAACAGGGCCAGATCGCTGCCCGCCTGCGGTTCGGTCAGGTTCATCGTGCCGGTCCAGACGCCCGCAACCAGCCTGGGCAGGTAGGTTTCCTTCATCTGAGTATCGCCGAAGTGGCGCAGCGCCTCGATGGCCCCATCGGTCAGCAGCGGACACAAGGCAAAGCTCATGTTGGCGGCGTTGAGGATTTCGCCCGCCGCGGCGCCCACGGTTCGGGGCAGGTCTTGCCCGCCATATTCCGACGAATGGATCAGACCCTGCCAGCCCATCTCCACGAACTTGGCATAGGCGGCGCGAAAGCCGGGCGGGGTGGTCACATGGCCGTTTTCGCACAGCGAGCCGGCATGGTCGCCCGGCTGGTTCAACGGCGCGATTTCCTCGGCGCAGAAGCGGCCGAATTCCTCCAGAACGGCGGCGGCCATCTCCAGATCAGCCTCGCCCGGCGCGATATGGGCGATGTTGAACATCAGATCCTTGACCGGGGCTTCGTAGGTCATGCCTGTGGTCCCATGTCACGGGCGGCGGCCCGCAGGACGAACTTCTGGATCTTGCCGGTGGCGGTTTTCGGCAGGGGGCCGAAGACCACGGTTTTCGGCGCCTTGAAATGCGCGATACGGTCGCGGCAGAAGGCAATGACCTCCGCCTCGGTCGCAGTCACGCCCTCACGCAGTTCGACAAAGGCGCAGGGGCTTTCGCCCCATTTCGGATGCGGGCGGGCGACAACAGCCGCGGCAAGTATGGCGGGGTGGCGGTACAGCACCGCCTCGACCTCGACGGAAGAGATGTTTTCCCCGCCGGAGATGATCACATCCTTCAGCCGGTCGCGGATCTGGATATAGCCGTCGGGATGCACCACGGCAGCGTCGCCGGACCAGAACCAGCCGCTCGCGAAGGCCGTCGCAGTGGCGGCGGCGTCCTTGTAATAACCCTTCATCACGGTGTTTGCGCGAATGGCGATCTCGCCCTGCGTGACGCCATCGCGCGCCACATCGGCCCCGGTGGCGCGGTCCACCACGCGGATGTCCTCCACCATCGGAAAGGCCACACCCTGCATCGCCTGTTTCTCAGCTCGGGAAGAGGCGGTCAGCGCCTCCCAGTCCTCCTGCCACAGGCATTGCGAGATATGTCCATAGGTCTCGGTCAACCCGTAAACCTGCATGACATCCAGACCCAGGGCCGCCGCCTTTTCAAGAATTGCGGGCGGTGGCGGCGCGCCTGCGGTCAAGACCCTGATTTTGGGATCAAACGGCTCTGCCGGCGCATCCGGGCTGTCGCACAGCATCCGCAGCACGATTGGGGCCGCGCCCAGATGGGTGACGCGATGCAAAGCCATGGCGGCCAGCAGTTTGGCGGGCGTGGCGTCACGGGTGAAGATCATGTGCCCGCCGACAATCGCCATCGCCCAGGGATGGTTCCAGCCGTTGCAATGGAACATCGGCACGACGGACAGATAGGTCGGATGCGGCGGCAACGCCCAGCCCGCAACCGTTCCCATCGCCATCAGATAGGCGCCGCGGTGGTGATAAATCACCCCCTTGGGCCGCCCCGAGGTGCCTGAAGTGTAGTTCAGCGCCAGCGCCTGCCATTCGTCCTCCGGCAGGGTCCATGCCATCGGCGGATGAGCGGCCAGATCGTCATAGGTCGACTGGCCAAAGCCCTCTGCGTCCTTCACATCGGCGATATCGACGACCGCCAGCGCCCGCCCCATGATCCGGAACGCCTGCCGCAACAACGGCGCCAGGGCGGTATCGGCGATCACCAGTGTTGAGTCCGAATGGTCCAGTATATGGGCCACCGTCTCCGGCTCGAGCCGGACGTTGACCGTATTCAGCACCGCACCCAGCAGGGGCACGGCATAGTGCAGTTCAAAGAGTTCCGGGATATTTGGGCACAGGACGCAAATCGTATCGCCTTTGCCCACCCCCATCGCCGCCAGACCCGCCGCCACCGAACGGCACCGCGCGCCGGTTTCGCCCCATGTGCGCCGAATGTCGCCATAGGTAACGGCGGGGCGGGTGGCATAAACCGTCTCGGCCCGCTTCAGAAAGGACAGCGGAGACAGCGCCACATGGTTGGCCGCATCGCGCAGAGGGGCGTCGTAGTGCTGGTGCATGATGCGATCTTTACAGGAAGGGCAGTTCGACCAGCTTCGCCGCAATCGGCCCCTGATCGCGCAGCACCTGCACGGTTTCGCCAACAGGCACGCTGGCGTCGATCAGCGCATAGCCGATGTTGGCCTTCATTCGCGGCGACCAGACGCAGTTGGTCATCATGCCGATGCGCCGGCCATCGCGGGTGATGTCCTCGCGCCGGAAGCCCAAGGGCGCAGGTGTCTCGCCGTCCAGCACCAGGCCCAGTTGGTGGCGCTTGACGCCCTCGGCCTTGACCCGGCGCAGGGCCTGAATGCCCACCACATCATCGGCCACATCAAGGTCGACATATTTGCCCAGACCCACCTCGAACGGATTGGTCATATCGTCGGTATCGCCGCCGACAGAGACCAGACCGCTTTCTGTGCGTTCAGCTGTAGCGGGCGCGCCGGGGCCAATCCCCCACGGCTGGCCTGCCTCCTTGAAGATGTTCCACAGTTCGGTACCGCGCGATCCGTCCTTCAGATAAATCTCGAACCCGCCCTGCTTGGACCAGCCCGAGCGCTGCACGGCGACCGGAATCCCCGAGATTTCCGTCTCGCGGAACCAGAAGTATTTGAGGCCCCGCACCCAGTCGCCCAGCACATGTGCCACGACATCCTCGGCCTTAGGACCCTGCAGCGCCATGGGCGAGACATCCGGCTCGCTAACCTGCACATCCAGACCACGCTCGGCGGCGATGGCACCGGCCCAGAACCAGACGTCGCTGTCGGCAATCGACAGCCAGTAGAGATCGTCCGCCAGTTTCAGGAGAATCGGGTCGTTGATGATCGTGCCGCGATGGTTGCACAGCGGCACGTATTTGCCCTGACCGACCTTGCAGGCCGACAGATCGCGCGGCGACAGGATCTGCGCCAGGCGTCCCGCATCCGGCCCCTTCAACTGCACCTGACGCTCCACCCCCACGTCCCATTGCGAGACACCGTTGATCAGCCGCCAGTATTCCGCTTCGGGATCGCCGTAGGAGGTCGGCATGATCATGCGGTTGTAGATGCTGGCGGCGGTCATCCCTTCTGCGACAGCGGAAGTATAAAACGGCGACGGACGCAGGCGCGCCGTTGGAAAAACTGCAAACATCGAACCCCTCCCGGTGGATGCCATTCAATGATCTCACTGGCGCGATCTCGTCAAACGACGTATTCATGGGCAATGCCCGTACAAAAAGTTATGGCTCCGTTTTGAGGCGCGCGTGAAGCCTGATGTTCCTCCCCTGACATGGCTGCGCGCCTTTGAGGCTTCGGCCCGCACGCTGAGCTTCACCCACGCGGCCGCGGAACTGCACATCACCCAGGCCGCCGTCTCCAAACATGGAACAGCAGTTGCGCCAGCCCCTGTTCATCCGCCGCCCGCGCGGGCTGGAGCTGACCAAATCCGGCGCCGCCTATCTGCCCAAGGTGCAGGACGCGATGGAGCGTCTGGCCATCGGCACGTGCGAGGTGTTCGGCCAGCGCCGCGCCAACGCCCTGACGGTTCGCTGCGCGGTCTCCTTCGCGGTCAACTGGCTCGCCCCGCGCCTGCCCGACTATCTGAACCGCCATCCGGGCAAGAGCCTTCGCCTTTTGTCCAGCGTCTGGAACGATGCGTCCGACGCGCAGGATTTCGATCTGGATATCCAGTACGGCACCGGCCATTGGCCCGGCTTCAACAGCCACCGCCTAACATGCGAGACGATCACCCCGCTGTGCGCGCCGGGCCTGGCGCTGAACACGCCGGAGGATCTGCGCCATCACCGCCTGTTGCATGTGTTGGGTTATCACGAGGGCTGGGGGATCTGGCTCAAAGCGGCGGGGGCGAAGGGTGTCGACGCAGGCTCTGGTCTGCATTTGGACACGTCCCTAACGGCGTTCGAGTTGGCGGCGCAGGGTGGGGGCGTGGCGCTGGGGCGCAAATCTCTCGCCGGAAACGCATTGGCATCTGGACGGCTGATCGCGCCTTTCGAGCTTGCCGTGCCGATCGACGAAGCATTCCATTTAATCCGGCCAGCGGGCAGCAGCACGCATCCGGACGCCGATTTTTTTGTCCACTGGCTGCTGAACGTGGCAGACGTGCCCGTGGCCAAGGTTTTTGGCACAACTGACGGAGGCTCTGGCTCATCCTGACGCGCAGGCAATACTAAGATCAGCTTCAGCGAAGGCACGCCGAACATTGAGGCGCGCGCGGATATCAGTTGGCACGCGTTCTCGATAGTGCCACCGTTGGCGGCTTGGATGCGCTTGAGAAATACATCCAGCCGCTTGCCATCGGAAACCAGCCGGTAGGCGATCGGTTCGGCGCCGATGCCGTCCACTTCTGAAATGATGGCCGTGCCGAGATCGCATCCGGACAGGGAGCAGTCGCAATTATACCCGCTTTCTTGCGAGAAACGGTGGGCGGGGCCGCCAGCATCGGTCGTGCACAGGACGTTGCGGAACATATCGCGAGTCCGGCGGCGGCACGCGCTCCCATCCAGGCACCGCCCAGCAGCGCCTGGAAGATAATTATGAGGGCAGCGGCAATCGCCGCGGATGTTGGCCATCGTGCGCAGGGCATCTTGATCCGGCTAGCCCCTGTGAAAGGCCGAGCGATCGCTGGGCCAACGCCGGCAACTCCAACCTCGCTTGTCCAAACTCGCCACGCTGACGTTGGTTGCCCGATACAATGGATGCTGTTGGCCCGACCACGCTTCTGTCGTGAAGAAGCCGCTCAGGTACTTCACGTTCTTGTCATCATGGATGACTTCCAAGCTGACCGCAGTGCTCCATCCTGAAAGCTGGAGTGTCAGCGCGTAAGCCCGATGCGCCAAGCCGGGCGCCGCGAAGGCTCCGCGGCTGGCGCTGGCGATCCCGGACTGAGGAGTTAATCAATAGCGCCGAGCAAGCCGCCTCTCGAAGTATCCGAAGCCGGACGTCACCATTAAGGCAAGCAGGAAATACCCAAGCGCTGCGGCAAACAGAGGCTCGTAAACCCGAAAAGTCTGAGCACGAACGAGGTTCGCGGCTCCCATCAATTCGAAGACGGTGATCGTCGAGGCCAGCGCGGTGCCCTTCAACAGCAGGATATTCTGGCCGCCGATCGCCGGCAGCGCCAACCTGAAAGCCTGAGGGAGCAGCACGGAAATCATGATCCGTGTTTTCGACAGGCCAAGCGACTGGCCGGCCTCGCGCTGTCCCTCCGGGATTGACCGTATCGCGCCTTTCCAAATTTCGCTGCAGTAAGCCGCCGTGTTCAGGGACAGCACGAAAAACGCATAGCAGGAGGCACCTCGCAAAAGGGGCCACATCACGCTGTATCGTATTGTGGGGATGCCGGCGAGGATCTGGCCTACGCCGTAGTAGCAGAGGTAAAGCTGGACCAGCAGTGGAGTGCCCCGAAATACCAAGGCGAAGGCATCCGCTGGATAGCGCACCCATCGCCTGCTGGACAGACGAGCCAAGGCGATCGGGATCGCAAGCAGATTGCCGATCACCGCGCAGCCGACAAACAGGACAATGGTTGTCTGAATGCCTGCCAGGAGTTGGGTTGCGAGGTATCCCTCAAACTCTGTCACGCTATTTTCGCCTCCCTGGATTGGCAGTGGCTGCTTCCAAGCCCTGAAAAAGCATCGCCGACATGCCCGACATCACAAGGAACACGAATGCGATCGCGCAATAGAACACGAAGTAATCGTGCGTTGCGCCGGCGGCCATTTTGCCCGCCAGGACAAGCTCCGTAAAACCGATGAGGCTGACGAGTGAGCTTTCCTTCAGGACGACAAGCCACAAATTGCCAAGGCCTGGAAGCGCCAGGGGGATCATCTGCGGCAAGGTCACCAGGAAGAATGTCTGGCGGCGTGTCAGGCCGAGTGCATGGGCTGCCTCGATCTGTCCTTTTGGGATTGCGACGATCGCACCACGCAGGACCTCGGTGCTGTAGCCGCCCTGCACGACGCCGAGCGACAGCGTCGCGGCGACAAATCCGTTGAGCTGAAATTCCGAAGTCAGTCCCGTCAGGCTCACGACCCAGCGCAGCGCGTCGGTCGCGGTATAGTAGACGAGAAAAATGATGAGGATGTCAGGAACGGACCGGATGATCGTCGTATATGCACCGGCTGTTGCGCGAGCCACGCGGTTCTTCGAGATCTTGGCCACGGCACCGACAAGCCCGAGCGCCAGGCCGACGAGATATGCGCTTATCGCAATGCCAAGGCTCAGGCACGCGCCGAAGAGCAATTCGTCGCCCCAGCCCTTGTCTCCGAAGCTGAGCAGGGTCAGCCAAGACACTGTCGGGTTCATAAGGCGGGCTCCAGTTCAATGTCGACGGTGCCGGCCGCGATCGAGGGCCGGCACCAGGCGTGAACCAGTCGATCAATCGCCGTAGATATCGAAGTCGAAATACCGCTTGGTGATCGTGTCGTACTCACCACTGGCCTTTACAGCCTTGAGCGCGGCATTGAGGCGGTCCCTGAGAGCGGTGTCCTCCTTGCGCACGCCGCCGCCGTCGCCATAGCCAAACATCTTCTCATGCGGCAGCGTCACTTTGATCTCGTAGGCTTGGCCTTCTGGCTTCTTCAGGAAATCCTGGATCTGGATTCCCGCCGCCGCCATCAGGTCCACGCGTCCGGCCTGGATGTCGGCGATTTCGTCGTCGAGTGTCGGATAAACCTTCACCTCGGCGATGCCGTTGAACTTTTCCTGCATATAGGTCGCCTGCAGGCTCGCACTTTGTGCCGCCACGGTAACGCCCTTGAACGTGTCCGGCTTGGTTACATCAAACTGCCGCGTGTCGGCTTTTGCGCCGACAAGGACGTTGGGCGAATAATAATACTTGTCGGTGAAATCGATCACCTCCTTGCGCTTGTCCGTGATCGACATGGAACTCCAGATGACGTCGAACTTCTTGGCCAGCAGGGCCGGAATGATGCCGTCCCAGGCGATGTCGACGATCTCGCACTTCGCCTTCATCTCGGTGCAAACGGCGTTCATCATGTCGATCTCCCAGCCCTGCCACTTGCCGCTGGCATCCTTGACCGAGAAGGGGGCGTACGGCTCGGCGGCAACCCCGAAGCGGATGACGTCATCGGCCGCCGAGACAGGGCCGGCGGCGCCAAAGACCGCCGCGATCAATGAGACGACGACTGCAAGCTTTTTCATGGTTGTTCCCCTTTTTGCGTGTGCACTTTTTGATTGCGCATTGATGCCATGACCGCTTGGGTACTCCCCTTTTCGAGCGGATAGTCCGCCCAATCAGGTGAGGCTTCCCAGCGCAGTGTGCGGAAACGCTAGCAGTTCAAATCGAGCCGATCTAATGCTCTCTCCAGCGCGGTTCATCACCAATAGTTATGAGAGTCAAAACCTCGCACAAAGCAGTTGACCCTTTGCCTCGACCCCAAAGCGTATCGATGACCGTCGCACCGGTTGAGCGAAACTATGAGTTTTCGGTGCCAGTCCCACGGGCGGAGACATAGGCCCGGGCCTGTCGATCAATCCGTGGCTGTGTCATCGTCGGTCTTATGCTGTTGCCTGAGGTTGCCTGATGAAAAGCAGTGCTTGCGGTTCTGTCGCTGAGACGAGTGCTAGGATCACCGCCGGCTTGTCGCCGGTCAACATCGTCGAAGGCTGCCTCGAACGAATCCACGACCTGAACGGGCAGATCAGGGCGATGATCTACGTTGACGAGGCTGGCGCACTCGATGCGGCACTGCGCGCCAGAGACGAAATCCGATCAGGTCACAGGCTTGGCCCGCTGCATGGCGTGCCCATCGCCATCAAGGATGTTCTCGATGTCGAGAATTGGCCGACGACAGCCGGATCTCGTCTGTTTGGCGACCGGATCGCCCAGAATACCGCCGCCTGCGTGGCCGCCCTTCAGGCGGCAGGCGCGATCATCATCGGCAAGACCAACCTTCATGAACTTTGCGTCGGCGGGCATGACAACCCCTGGTTCGGCAAGGTCGTCAATCCGCTTGACGAAAGCCGGGGGACTGGCGGCACGAGCAGTGGATCGGCTGCCGCGGTCGCAGCCGGCTTTTGCGCGGCTGCTATTGGCACCGACACTGGCGGTTCAAACCGCTCTCCGGCCGCTGCAACGGGATTGTTTGGTTATAAGCCGACGAATGGTCTGATCGACACAAACGGCGTCATGAGCACGGCACCCTCGCTTGACTGCGTCGGCGTTCTCGCGCGCTCGGTGAGCGACGTTCGCCTGGTGACCGAGGTGCTGGCTGGAAAACGGCTCAGTCCATCAGGGAACGCTCACATGGAATCGCGGGACGGCATCACGATCGGGGTCTGCCCTGATCTGCTTGGCGCTCCCATCGACAGCACCATCGAGATCTCATTAGCCACGATGCTCAATCATCCGAAGGTAGGCACCATAGAAGTTGCCTTTGAAGACGGTGAGGCATTCGTCGCCGCCGGCATGACGATCCTGCAATACGAATTTGCAAAAATGTACCGTGATCCTATCGAGCGGAATCCAGATCTGGTCGGCGACGCGGTTCGCGCCTTCCTGCAGGACAGCATTCGCATCAGTGACGATGCCTATGGTGAAGCTGCCGAGATCCGGGACAATGTCCGCAGGCACTTTCTGGAAAATTTGGCAGGCGTGGATGTTCTGGCTATCCCGACAGCTCCCGGATCGGCGCCCCGCTTGTCCGACGAACTCACGCACGTGAACGGAGAGATGGTGCCGTGGGGACTTGCCGGCGGTCGATTTCGTCGCTGGGCAAATATGCTCGGTGTGCCGGCTTTGGCGGCGCCGCTGGAGGTGCCGAACGACCTCCCGGTGTCCATACAGCTTGCCGCTCCCCCCGGCCAGGATGCCGCCTTGCTCCAATTCGCCGACGTGCTGACAAGCCGCTGAAGGGTCCGCTACGGATCGCCAGGGTTCATAACCCTGAGGAATAAACTTCATTCGTTCATCCATTGGAACATCCGGTGCGGGCCGTTAACATCGGCGGCGCCGTGGCTTGCTTTGACGGCGCATCGACCGTTCGACGAGGCAGGTGAGCGTCCATGAAATTCAACGAGAAGGACACGGTTACGAAGGAGACGGAGTTTACACCTCGAGAGATCGAGGTTTTCGCCTCAGTGATGCTGCATGGAACGACGACCAAGGCGGCCGACGCCTTGGACATCACGCAGCCTGCTGTAAGCAAAATGCTCCAGCACCTCACCGAGAAGGCGGATTTCCAGCTTTTCCGAAAAAGCCGGCAACGGCTGATCCCGACTCCCGAAGCGCACATGCTCTATGCCGAAGTGCAGCGCGTTTTCGAGTCCGCGCGCGGCATCTCGCGGGCTGCAAAGGAGATCCGCGAACTGCGTAGCGGCAGACTGAACATCTGCGCGCTTCCCGCGTTCGGTTCAACGATCCTGCCGTCGATCATAACGAGCTTCTCAAAACAGTATCCATCCGTGTCCATTTCGCTGGATATCCGCAGCTCCGCGACCGTGGTGCAAAGAGCTAGCCGAAATCAGCTCGACATCGGCATCGGCGTCACGGCATCGGAAGATAACCCCTCGATCGTAAGGCGCGCGCTGACCGCGACGCCGCCCGTATGTGTCATGCCGGCGGGGCATCCGCTGTCTCAGCTTGAAGTGATCCAGGCGGACGACCTCGACGGTCTCGACTTCATATCGATGGGCTCCGCCGATCCGATGCGGCGGCAACTCGATGCGCTTTGCGATAAACGGGGGATCAGCCGCCTGCTTAAAGTGGAGGCCAGCCTGTCCGGTGCCTGCATCGCACTTGCTGCCTCCGGCGCCGGCGTGACGGTCGTTGACCGGCTCTCCGCCTGGATGGCGCGCGACCTGCCGATCGAAATCCGGGACTTTCGGCCCCATCTCGATCTGAACCTGAGCGTCTATCGGCCCTGGGGCGTCATCGCATCGACGGCCGCGGACGCCTTTACCGAGCATCTCATTCAGACCACGCGAAGCTTCATGAACGGCGTCGACGCTGGAATAACCGCCTTGGGATCAAGGTAGGATCAGGTCCTGGCATGGCTTGGGGCGATGGCCAGACACGGCGCCCCGACGCCAGTTTCGACTCATGTCTTCGCTAGACTAGCGCAGAGGTAGGTTCTGAAACAGGCGATCAACATCCTCTTCGTCATTGTAGACATGTGGCGACACGCGCATCTTCGTGCCCCGCAGCGTGACGTGAACATTTGCCTGTTTCAAATCCAGCGCAGCATTCGGTGCCAGCCAGTCGCCAATATCGAGGATCGAGATGTGAGGCGTCGGCATTCGTGGACGCGCAACCTCCAGCCCTCTGCTCTTCGCCTGGGCCCAGACGAAGTCGTTGAGGTAACGGAGGCGCTCGAACACGCGCTCGACCGACCATCCCTGGATGAGTTTCATCGCCGCGATGGCGATAGGCAGGACCGCGAAATCGGAACGTTCCCCCATGTCAAAGCGCCGAGCGCCAGGAAGAAACTTCGCCACCGGCACCTTATAGAAATCAGACTTGTCGCCACCCAGCCGGTTCCATGAATGATGCTCGAGAGTGCGTCCCTCTTCGTGCCAGCTTGGGTCAGCGTAGAGGAATGCGAGGCGATATGGACCCAGCAGAAACTTGTAGGTGGCAAAGACCAGAAAATCCGGTCGGACGCGACCGACGTCGAAGGGCACCGCACCAACCCACTGCGTGCCGTCGACGACAAGGGCAGCCCCCGCTGTCCGCGCTGCGACCGCCACGGCCTCTAGGTCGATCGCCATCCCTTCGAACCAGTGGACCAAGGTGCCCGCGACAACCGCGATGGGACGATCCGAGTTCCGGATCGCCGATACGATCGCGCCAGTCCAGTCGCCGTCGGCGGGTTGCGTAACGATATCCACGAAAGCCCCGGCGCGATCTGCAAGATCGTACCAGACATAGCGATGTGAGGTGTGCTCGTTCTCCATGAGAAGGATCGCCGAACCGGCCGGGACCGGGACATTGGCGGCAGCGATCGCCATGCCATAGCTGGTGGCGGCCACTATGGCGATGTCGTCGGCATTGGCCCCCACCATCGAGGCGGCAAGCTGGCGCGCCTGCTCCACCTCGTCATAATAGGATGCGATGGTCATCTTCCAGGGCTCGGCCTTCACCCTGACGCCAGCCTCTCCGGCCGCGATGGCGGCTATCGGAATCGGGGACATGTAGGCGGCGTCAAGATAAGCAGTGTCGCGAGTAAGCGTGAAGAGATCGCGCTGGCAGCTCAACATGGCATCACAACCTGAAATCAATTGGAGTGCCCAGCCCGGCATTCCGGGCGGAGAAGTAGACAAGGTTGGCGAGCTCGATGTCCTGGGCGGGAACGCCAAGAGATCGATAAAGGGTGATGTCCGCGTCGCTAGTGCGGCCAGGTTGTGCGCCGGCGAGGACCTCGCCGATTTGGCCGCGAACATGATCGCGGCCAATCATGCCACTCTCGATTGCTTCGATCAGCTCTCCTGCGGCTGCGAACGCCATGGGCAGGTAGTCCACCCAGATCAGCGATCTGCGCACGCACTCAAAGTCGATCTCGCGGCATGCAGCCACGCTTGCCCCGACAGCATTGATGTGGACGCCTTGCGGCAACCATTCGCCGAACAGCACCGGCTCTTGGGAAGATGTCGTCGTGCAGATGATGTCAGCTTCGCGAACGGCTTCGGCAGCGTCGTGATGCGCCTGCGCCTCGAAGCCGGATGTCGTAATATCCTCGGCGAAGCGCTGTGCCTTTGCAAAATCACGACCCCAGACGTGGATCACGCGGACTGGACGCACATGAGCGATCGCCTCGACATGCCGGCGCGCCTGCTCGCCATAGCCGAACACGGTCAGTATGGTGCTGTCGGGGCGCGAAAGCGCCCTAGTGGCGACAGCACTGGCCGCGGCTGTCCGCCATGCCGTGATCTCGCCCCCGTCGATCAGGGCAACAGGGCGCCCGTGTTCTTTGTCGAACAGAAACACCCCACCACGGTGGGACGCGAGCCCGTGTGAAAAATTGTCGGGAAATACCGACAGCACCTTCGCCCCGAACAGCGGCCGGTCGTCTAAGGCAGCGTACATCAAAGACAGGCAGCTTCCCGCCGCCCCCGGCAGCTCGAGCGTGCGCCTGATCTGCTGACGGGCGACGCCGTTCGAAGTCTTGAGCAGCGCCGCCTCGGTCGCCTCAAGCACCTGAGGGAAAGACAACGCCTGCCGGATCGCGTTCTTGTCGATCAGCAGGAAGCCCGTCTCGGCATTCACCTTTGCAGTCTCTTCCATTCGACGCCCTCGTGTGCACCAGACGTTTGAAAAGCCTAGCATTGCCTCGGCACGCCGATGACAGCGGAATTCATAACTTCGAACGAGAAGTTGACGATGTCCGATCATGCACCGCATCGATCTGCTCGAAGCGAGCGCGGTTCATAACTTTTGGCCATTAACGGCAGTGGTCAGTTCAATTGACCGCGATTGCCACCCGTCGCAATGTTTTCACGCAGAATCGGATGCCGCGCTTGTTAACAGCCGTGATGTGTCCGCCAACGCAAAAGTATTATCGCCGCATCTGGCAGTGTCAGAACGCATATCCATCCCGGTCGTCGCTCTGCAAACGGCGGCATGGAGGATTTTGGCTCGCCAATATCAAGACACCGATTGGCGCGAGCAATGCGAGTTCATTGGAGGTTTTCTATATGCGCGTCGTCGTCATCGGTTCTGGCATCGTCGGCAGCTCTGCCGCTTATGAATGCGCGAAGGCGGGCGCAAACGTGGTCGTGCTGGAGGCCGGGAGGATCGCGGGAGGAACGTCGGGGGTAAGCTTTGCCTGGACAAATGCGACGACCAAGCGGCCCCGGCCCTATTTTGATCTGAATGTCGCGGGCATGCGCGCCCATCTGGAGCTCAAGCGCGACTTCGGTGTTGCGCCCTGGTTCACCCAGACCGGCAGTTTCGATTGGCGGACGGCTCCGGAATCCATGGACGACTATTTCGAGAACTTCCGGCAGATGAAGGAATGGGGCTACGGCGTTGAGTGGATCGACAAGAAGCTCGTCGGCGAGATGGAGCCCGATATCGATGTATCGGCCATGGGCGACTATCCAATCTCGTACTACCCGGAAGAAGGCTGGGTAGACCCAGTCCTTTACTCGGCCTGGCTTCTCAGGGCAGCGAAGGAGCGCTGGGGAGCGCAGTTGAACGTCAATTCGCGCGTGACCCAGGTCGAAACCGAAGGCGGCCGTGTCCAGGCGGTCCGCACGGCAAATGGCGAGCGATATCCTGCGGACGCTGTCGTGAACTGCACGGGCGGCTGGTCCAGCCAGAGACTCGGCGACGCGCAGGGTATCCCGCTGTCTTCGACGATTGGCGTGCTCGCCTTCACCCCACCGGTGGCCTTGACGCTTAGGAGCCAGTTACATGCCGATGATCTGGATATCCGTCCTGATGGTGCTGGCCGGATCATGATCCACAAGGTCTCGGTGGACCTGACCCTCAAGAAACCGGAAGCGCTTAGCCCCACCGGTGATGAGGCGGCAGCGTTGTTGGAAGCGGCTAGCAAGGTCCTGCCGGCGCTCCAGTCCGCTGGCGTGGAAGCCATTCGCACGACCGTCCGGCCATTCCCAGAAGATGGCTTTACTTGCGCTGGCGCGATGCCTGACATCGCCGGTCACTATATGGCGGTGACGCACAGTGGCGTGACGATCGGGCCGCAGTTGGGCAGGGTGGTCGCCGACGAGGTCGTGCGCGGCAAGATACACGACGAAATGGAAACATTCCGCCCGCATCGGTTCTTCCAAGCACATGCACAACGCTCCAGCGTTGCGCACGCCTGACCTCTTTCGAGGCAAGCCGGCCAATCACCTGCTCAGCATAGCTAGGACCCTACTTCATGACGAAAATCGAACGATTCGAAAAAAACGAGCGGTTGAGCCGCATCGTCGTTCACAACGGAACGGTCTATCTCTCCGGCCTGACGGCGGACGACAAGAATACCGACACGTCCGACCAGACGCAGCAGATCCTGGAAAAAGCGGATGCTCTTCTGCGCAGCGTCGGTGCGGACAGATCGAAGCTGCTGTTCGCGCAGATCTGGTTGCGGGACGTCCAGGACTTCGACGCGATGAACAAGGCTTGGGTCAAATGGCTCGTCGGCGCGGAGCCGCCGGCGCGCGCCACGGTGGGGGCGAGTTTCGCGCTACCGGAGATACGAGTCGAAATTCAGTTTACCGCAGCGATCTGACACACACACGCCGCGTCCAGGCAGCGAGACCACCGACCGAGCCTTTCACTCTGTCGACAACCAAATTCGCACGATAGCTTATCATCGGAGGAGCATACCTGCCACTTCCGCCCCATTTCGGCCATTCCGGAACATGGCCCAAGGGCCGCTCATGTTCGGCAAGCAGGCGGGTTTGGCGAAAGTCGACTGAAGGGTTCGCGGGCCTATACGGAACCATACGGGAAGCGTCGTAGATTTGGCCCACGAAAAATGTAGTGAAATCAACGATTTCATTACATCCTCCGGGCCCACCATTGGCTTTGACCCAGTACGCGCGCGAGGCATCGTCAGGCTATCAGGTCGGGTCCCAGCCGTCCGAAGCCCGGCACGCCGCTGAGCTTCAGGCCGTTGGCGACTTCCTCCAGCAGGATGTCGAGCACCCTGGCCACGCCTGCCTCGCCAGCCGCGGCGCCGAACAGGGCGGCCCGGCCGATCGCCGTCGCGGATGCTCCGCTTGCCCCGGCCTTGATGATGTCCATGCCCGTGCGGATGCCGGAATCGATGAGGATCGGCACCTCGGACCCCAGCGCATGGCGCATTGCCGGCAGCGCGTCGATGCTCGATATGGCGCCGTCGAGCTGGCGGCCGCCATGGTTGGACACCCAGATGCCGTCGGCGCCGGCCTTCACGAGGCTTGCGGCATCGCCGGCATGCAGGACGCCCTTGACCACGAGCCGGCCCTTCCACCAGTCGCGGATGCGGCGGAAGTCGTCCCAGTCGAAGCCGGCATGGAGGTTGGCGCCGACACGCGCGGCGATGGTCAGTCCGGCGCTGGTGTCGCCGAGATAGCCGCGCACATTCTCGAACCGGGGCAGCCCGCCGCGCAGCAGGCGCAGCGACCAGCCGGGATGCAAAAGGCCCTCGAGGAGATGCCGGGGCGAGGGGCGCAGCGGGATCGATATGCCGTTGCGCAAATCCTTTTCGCGTTTGCCACCGGCCTGCAGGTCGACGGTCACGACCAGCGTCGAATAGCCGGCCTCCTCGGCCCGTCGCACGAGCTGGCGGTTGAAGTCGAAATCCTTGAGCACGTAGAGCTGGAACCAGAGCGGCCCCTGCACGGCCCTGGCCATGCGCTCGATGCCGGTCGTCGACATGGTGGACAGCGTATAGGGGATGCCGCGCGCCGCCGCTGCCCTGGCGATGGCGATGTCGGCCCCGGGCCTGACCAGCGCGCAGGAGCCCATCGGGCTGATCACCAGCGGCGTCGCGAAGGTCTGCGACCACAGCGATGTGGTCAGGTCTGGACGGGAGACGTCGGTCAGCACGCGCGGCACCAGCCGGATGCGCTCGAAGTCGGCGCGGTTGGCGGCCAGCGTCAGCTCGTGGCCGGCGCCGCCATCGACGAACTCGAAGATCGATCTGGGCAGGCGGCGGCGCGCGCGTTGGCGAAAATCCTCGACCGAAACCATGCGATCGAGCGATCCCATCTCAGACCTCGCCTGTCAGCATGCCCGCCCGCCTCATGCCGGGCCGGCGAGGCGATCGCACACGGCCTGCGTAATCTCGCGGGTCGAGGATGATCCCTTGAGATCGGTGCTGAGCAGGCCGCCGGCAAGGCAGCTTTCGGTGACAGCGCGGATGCGGTCGGCGGTCCGGTTGAGCTTTCCGTCGTCATGCCTGTGGCCGAGCCAGTCGAGCATCGAGGCCGCGGACAGGATCGTGCCGTAGGGATTGGCGATGCCCTTGCCGGCGATGTCGGGCGCGGAGCCATGCGCGGCCTGGAAGAAGCCGTTTGTCTCGCCGATCTCGGCCGACGGCGCCATGCCCATGCCGCCGACGGTGGCGGCGGCGAGGTCGGACAGGATGTCGCCGAACATGTTCTCTGTGACGATGACGTTGAAATGGCCGGGCTTGAGCACGAGATGCATGGCCATGGCGTCGACCAGCGCATGTTCGGTGGCGATATCGGGATGGTCCTTCGCCACTTCGTCGAAGACGGAGCGGAAGAAGGCGTAGCTGCGCAGCACATTGGCCTTGTCGCAGCAGGTGACGCGGCGCACGCCGTCGCGCGGCGCGCCCTTTGACTGGCGTGCCAGCTCGAAAGCCTTGCGCACGATGCGCTCGATGCCGGCGCGGGTCTGCACCAGCGTGTCGACCGCGACCTCGCCGCGCAGCAGCGCGCCCGAGCCGCGCGCCGCGTAGAGCCCTTCGCTGTTTTCGCGCAGGATGATGTAGTCGATGTCGCCGGCCTTCATGCCGCTCAGTGGACTCTGCACGCCTTCGAAGAGCCTGATCGGGCGGATGTTGGCGTAGAGGTCGAGGTCGAAGCGCAGTTTCAGGGTGAAATCGAGGCCGGCTTCGGTGCCGTCGGGATGGACGACGCCGGGCAGGCCGCCGGCACCATGCAGGATCGCATCCGCCGCCCGGCAGGCCTTGAAGGTCGGCTCGGGAAAACTCTGGCCGGTTTTCAGGAAATGCTCGGCTCCGGCGGGGTATTCCGTGAAGCGCAACGGATTGCCCGACCCGAGCGCCGCCTTCAACACCTCGATGGCGGCGGCGCAGACTTCCGGGCCGATGCCGTCGCCATGCACCACCGCGATTTCGTAAGTTTCCTTCATCGGTGGACACCCATATGCCAGAGCCTCAAATGCACTTGCCGCCATCAACGTTGAGGTCGACGCCGGTGATCATGCTGGCCTCGTCCGAGCACAGGAACGCGGCGGCATTGCCCATGTCCTGCGGCGTCGACAGCCGGCCGATCGGGATGGTGGCGACGACGCGGGCACGGTTCTCCTCGCCGGAGCCGATGAAGGTGGACAGAAGCGGCGTGTCGCCGGCGACCGGGTTGATGGCGTTGACGCGAATGCCGAAAGGCGCGAGTTCCACGGCCATGGCCCGGCTCGCGGCGATCGCCCAGCCCTTGGAGGCGTTGTACCAGGTGAGGTTCGGGCGCGGCGAGACGCCGCCGGTCGAGGCGACATTGAGGATGGCGCCCGATTTGGTGGATTTGAAATGCGGCACCACGGCGCGGGCGCCGTTGTAGATTGAGCGCATGTTGACGTCGGCTATCCTGTCGAACAGGTCTTCGTCCATGGTTTCCAGCGGCAGCGGCGGCTGCGCGACGCCGGCATTGTTGACGAGGATGTCGAGGCCGCCAAAGGCCGAGCGGGCGAGGTCGGCGGCAGCCGTGAAGCTCCCCAGCGTCGAGACGTCGCCGGTGATGGGCCGCACATTGCCGCCCACCTCGCTCGCGACGCGGGACGCGGCCGCTTCGTCGCGGTCCATGAGCACGACCAGCGCGCCCTCGGCGACGAATTTCCTGACGATACCTTCGCCAAATCCCGAACCGCCGCCGGTGACGATGGCGACCTTGCCTGCAAGTCTCATATCCGTTCCTCCGTTGGCTGAACCATCGGGGAAGACGCACCAATTGCACAGTCCGATTATCTGAACGCCCTTTTAGCTTTCCTTGTTTGAGGTCGGCCGCACCGGGCGTAATAGTCGCCACGGAATTCTCGAGGAGGAAGAGATGACAGTGAATTTCGACCCGAGGGCGAAGGCCACGACGCTCTACCACGGCGAATTCCGGCCGATGTTCATCGGCGGCAAGTGGGTCGCGGCGCAATCCGGTGCGGTGATGCAGGCACTGAACCCGGCGACCGGTGAAGTGCTGGCCACAGTGCCGCGCGGCGGAGCCGCCGATATCGATGCCGCGGTGGCCGCGGCGCGCGCGGCCTTCGAAGGTCCATGGTCGAAATTCTCGCCCTATGAACGGCAGTGCGTCTTGCTGCGCATCGCCGATCTGTTCGAGACGCATTGGGAAGAGCTCAGCGTTTCCGACACGCTCGACATGGGGCTGCCGATCACGCGCACGCTGGCCAACCGCAGGCGCGTCATCGGCATGCTGCGCTTTTACGGCGGCATGGCGACCGCTTTGCATGGCGAGGCGATCGAGAATTCCATTCCCGGCGAAATCGTCTCCTTCACAAGACGCGAGCCGGTCGGCGTGGTCGGCGCCATCATCCCCTGGAACGCGCCGACCGCGGCCTCGATCTGGAAGATCGCGCCGGCGCTGGCCACCGGCTGCACCATCGTGCTGAAGCCTTCCGAGGATGCGTCGCTGACGCCGCTCTTGATCGCCAAGTTGATGCAGGAAGCGGGCGTGCCCGATGGCGTCGTCAACATCGTCACCGGTACCGGCGCGGAGGCCGGAGCGCGGCTTGCCGAGCATCCCGACGTCAACAAGATCGTGTTCACCGGCTCGACTTTGACGGGCCAGGCCATCGCGCGGGCGGGCGTGGCCAATCTCAAGCGTGTTTCGCTGGAACTCGGCGGCAAGTCGCCTGTCATCGTCTGCCGCGACGCCGATATCGACAAGGCCGTGCCCGTCGCGGCGATGTCGGTGTTCGTGCATTCGGGCCAGATCTGCATCGCCGGCTCGCGGCTCTTCGTGGCGCGCGAGATCCATGACGAATTCGTGCGGCGGCTGGCCGAGTTCGCCGGCAGGCTGCGCATCGGCCACGGCATCGAGGCGGAAACGGAAATCGGGCCGCTCATCAACGCCAGGCAGGCCGGCAAGGTCGAAAGCTACATCAGGGCCGGCAGCGACGAGGGTGCTGAACTCGTCGCCGGCGGCGCGCGGCTGACGGGCGCGCTTTATGACGGCGGCAATTTCATCGCGCCGACCGTTTTCGGCGCGGTGTCGGATACCATGACCATCGCGCGCGAGGAGATTTTCGGGCCGGTCATCTCGGCGATGCCTTTCGACACGCTGGACGAGGCCGTGGCGCGCGCCAATGCGACGCCCTACGGTCTGGCCGCCGGCATCTTCACCACCAATCTCGGCACCGCGCACAAGTTGGCGCGCCGCGTCAAGGCCGGCTCGGTGTGGGTCAACATGTACCACGCCATCGACCCCGCCGTGCCGTTCGGCGGCATGAAGATGTCCGGCTACGGCCGCGAGGGCGGCGTCGAGCATCTGCATGAGTATCTGGAGACGAAGGCCGTCTGGATCCAGACCGACTGACGGGTGTGGCGATATTCAGGTGAGGCCGGCCTGCGAATGGCGGCGTTCTGCGCTTCCGGTGCTCACGTACGAAAAGTACGCTCCGCTCCGGTTCTCGAACGCCATCATTCTCGGCTCGGCCTGACCTGAATCTCGACACACCCTGGCGCATGTGCCGGGTGCGTTGCTCAGTGCGCCAGTTCGCGCAGGTTGGTGCGGATCAGGTTCATCAGCTGTTCGGAAAAGGAGTGGTGCACGTAGCCGCGCGCGGTGATGATGCCGACGGAGCGGTGGGCGTCGCGATGGTCGATCGGCACGACCCGCATGCGCTCGTCATTGCGCGAGATGGCGATGCCTGGCACCACGCAGACGCCAAGTCCCGAACACACCAGCGCCACCGCCGTCTGTGCGCTTTCGACCTCGTATTGCGGCTTGAGCTCGATGCCTTCCGCCGCCGTCAGCCGGTCGACAAGGCCGCGCACCGCCGTCTTGCGGTTGAGCAGGATCAGCGGGAAGCGCTGCAGGTCGGACAAAAGCAGCTTCTTCTCACCGCCATGCATTTCCGTGGGGATGCAGGCCATCAGCGGATCGTCGAGGATCGACTCGAACTGGAAGTCCGTCAGGTTCGGCAATTCGGGGCCGATGTAGAACTCGACTTCCTGCTGCTGCAGCAGGCTGAGCGCCGCCTGCGGCGGCAGTTCGATGACCTCGACGATCGAGCGGGGATAGCGCAGCTTGAAGGTGGCCAGTATGTCGCCCAGCCGGCTCGCGGCAAGCGTCGGCGCGCAGGCGATCTGCACCTTGCCCTTGCGCCGCGCGGCGATCTCGGTCAGCCGGTCGAGGCTGGTCTGCACCTGCGACATCGCATTGGCGATCTCCTCGAACAGGATCTGGCCCTCGGGCGTCAGGCTGGCGCGCTGCGCGGTGCGGATGAAGAGCGAGATGCCGATCTGTTCCTCGAGATCGCGGATCTGCATGGAGACGGCCGATGGCGAGCGGTTGCTCTCTTCGGCGGCACGCCGGAAGCTGCCGTTTTCGGCGGCAAGCAGGAATGTCTGCAGAAGTTTGAGGTTGATGCTGGACATGTCCGTTCGGGCAGGTGATCTGTCCTCCTGACCTATTGAGACGCGGAAGCGATTGCAAGGCAATAGGCCGGGCCAGGCGTCGGTCCTTGATTAGCCAGCAAAGATATCCCCGTTCAGCCGGGGATCAGTGGACCGCGGCGAACATGACGCGCTCCTCGGTCGCTTCCGACAGCATCATCTCTTCCACCACACGGCCACGCTTGACCACCAGGATACGGTCGGAAACCGCCAGGATCTCAGGTAGATAGGAGGAGATGACGACGACGGCCATGCCTTGGTCGGCGAGCTCGCCGATCAGTTGATGGATTTCGACGATGGCGCCGACGTCGACGCCGCGCGTCGGCTCGTCGAAAATCACCAGCTTCGGCTTCTGGATCAGGGATTTGGCGATCACGACCTTTTGCTGGTTGCCGCCGGAAAGCTCGATCATCCTGGCGCGGTCACTGATCTGCCGCAGGCTGAGCCGCTCACCCCATTCGCGGGCGAGCTGCCTGGCGCGCGCCAGCGACACCATGGAGACCGGATTGGCGCCTTCGGTCAGTTCACCCATCTGCAGGTTCTCGCCGGCCGTCATGGTCTCGAAGAAGCCGTCGACCTTGCGGTCCTCGGTGACATAGACGATGCCGTCGCGCACGGCGGGCCTCGGCACGCGGTAACGCACCGATTTGTCGAGCAAGCGGATTTCGCCGCCATGGAAGATGTTGCGCTTCAACAGGCCGGCGACGACCTTGGCCATTTCGGTGCGGCCGGCGCCGACGAGGCCGAACATGCCGGTGACCTGGCCTGAAAAGACCGAGAAGGAGGAGTTGCGCACCAGGCCGGCGCAGGACAGGTTCTCGACCGAAAGCACCTTGTCGCCATAGGGGCGCGCCGCGCGCTTGACCTCGCCATGCAGCGTTTCGGTCAGCGTGCGGCCAACCATGGCCTGAACCACGGAAGCGCGGGTGAAGCCCTTGGCATCGCCGGACGCGACGATCTCGCCATCGCGCATGACGGTGATGCGGTCGGCGACGGCGAGTGCCTCTTCCAGCGCGTGGGTAATGAAGATGACGGCGATGCCTTCCTTCACCAGGCGATGCAAGAGATTGAAGAAATGGCGCTTTTCCTCAGGCGTCAGCGTCGCCGTCGGCTCGTCGAAGATGATGACGCGGGCCTTGTGGTGGACGGCGCGGGCGATCTCGACCATCTGTTTGTGCGCCGCGCCCAGCGTGCTGACCTGTGCGGTCGGGTCGACCTGGAAACCCATGCCGGCGAGGAATTGGCGCGCCTGGATGTAGAGGCCGCGCAGCCGGTTGAACATCTTCTCCTCGCCGAGATAGAGGTTTTGCGCCACCGTCATGGCCGGCACCAGATTGGTTTCCTGGTAGACCATGGCAATGCCGGCACGCAGCGCCTCGGCCGGTGCCGAGAACGACACGTCCTTGCCGTCGAAGGTCATCTTGCCCTCGGTCAGCTTGAAGACGCCGGCCATGACCTTGGTTAGCGTCGACTTGCCGGCGCCGTTTTCGCCGAGCAGCGCGTGGATCTCGCCCTTGCGCAGGTCGAAATTGACATTCTTGAACGCCGGGATGCGCGAGAAGGCCTTGGTGGCGTCCCTGAGTTCGATGATGTTGGCGTCCGACATCGCTTAGCCTCGCTTGCCGCCGGCGGCGTTCGCCACGCGCACGATCCTCGATCCGCCACGCGAGGCGACCAGCAGATCATCGCCCGCCTCGCAGGCGCTGAGCGTGCCGTGCACCTTGCCATCGGCACGCGAATGGAAGCTCGACAGCGGCTTCATGTTCTGGTCGCAATGCACCACCAGCCCGTAGGACCGGGTGACTGCGTAAGGCTTCAGCACGTTCATCTGCTTCAACTGGCTGCCTTGCATCGGCTCGCGATAGTCGCGCCATGAGCCGAGCGACGGCGCCATCCAGTAGGCTTCGGGAACCTCCGCCAGCATGCGCTTGCGATAGGTCTCCTCGCGCAGGATGAACTCCACCAGCTGGTTGCGCACGGAATAGAAGGTCAGCCAGTATCCGGCGTTGAAAGCGGGCGCGATGCGGGCGGGATAGGCCGGCAGATGCTCCAGCACCGGCAACGTCGCCTTGGTGGCAAGGTCGATCGCCAGCACGCGGTGGCGCCAGGCCTCGGTGACGTAGACGCGGTTGGAGCCGGTGGTGGCGATGCCGGCCGGCCAGGCGAGATTGTCGCGGATCAGCTCCAGCCGGCCGTTTTTCAGGTCGAGGCGCCAGAGCGAGCCGGAGGCGTTCTTCTCCATCAGGTCGCGGCGCCAGCCGCTTGCCGGCAGCACGGCCGAGCCGTTGGCCACCAGCAAGGTGTTGCTGTCGAGGAAGGTGAGGGCGGTGACGCAGGAGAGACGCCGGGCCTCGTCACCCGTCGCCTCCCGCCCGTCGTGGAGCCCGCCGCGAATGACGACGCCCGTGCCGTCGATGGCCATTGCGGTCATGCCGCGGGCATGGGCAAGTGCCGTGATCTCGCCGGGAAACTCCTGCAGCACCTCGGCATGGCCGTCGGCGCCAAAGCGCATCAGCCGGTTCGCGCTGCTGGCCAGTATGCCCTTTTCGGTGCGCACGAGATTGTCGGCCTCGGCGAGGCCGGCAAATGGCTCGGCCTCTTCCAGCCTCTGGTTGGGCAAGAGCGGTCCGTCGAGCGTCGGCACCGTCACGGCCCAGTCGCCACGGCCGAGGAAGCGGTCAAAAAGCTGGCTCAAACCGCTCATGGCTTTTTGCCCCAATAGGAATCCGAGCTGAACCAGTTGGGATCGACGCCCTTCAGGGGGAGCGTGCCCATGCGGTTGTTGAAGATGCCGCAGAGGTAGAGGATGCCCTTGTGCTCGCGCATCGAGGTGATCATCGGGTGCTTCTCGCCGGCCTGGTCCCACAGGCTTTCGAGGATCTGGCCGTTCTCGTCGAAGCGCAGCATACAGCCGGTGTTGAGGTTGGGCATCAGCCAGGCGTCTTCCGAAACGCGCCGCGCCATGCGGCGGCGGAAGCCCGGCATCTCAAGCGAGAGATCCAAGGCCGGCGTGCGCATGCCCATCAGGGCCAGCCAGTAGGTTCCGTCGGAGGCCCGGTTGATGTTGTCGGGATAGCCGGGCAGGCCCTCAAGGACGCGCTCGACCTTGCCCTTCTTGGGGCCGTCGAAATAGTAGCGGCTGATGCGGCAGGCCCAGCTTTCGGCGAACAGCACCGACTGGCCGTCGAAAGCGGTGCAGATGCCATTGGGGAAGACGAGGTTCGACAAAAGCGTACGGGTCGAACCGGTTCTGGGATCATGGACGATGATGCGGCCATTGCCCCGGCTTTCCAGTGCGTCGGCATACCAGTCATGCATCTCGAAGCGCACGGTCGCTTCCGAAAAGACGATGCGGCCATCGGGGAGGATATCGCAGTCGTCGGCGAGTTTCATGGTGGAGTCGTCGACCACCGAGGTCAGCGAGCGGTTGGTCTCGGCGGTGAGCAGCTTCACCTCGCCGGCAGGCGAGACCCGGTAGAGGCCCATGCCGGCGACGCAGATGACCAGATTGTCGTCGCGGTCGAAAGCCATGCCGAGCGGCGAGCCGCCAATATGGGCGAACACTTCGCTTTCGGTGTAATGCGGTGGCTGGAAGCGCAGGATGTCGCCCTGGCGGCTGCCGGTGTAGAGACGGTCCTGCCGGTCGAAGATGACGTCCTCGGCGCCGTCGAGAAAGCCGAGGCCGATGACGCCGACATCCTTCAGCCGGTCGTTCACCGCCATCGGCGCGCCCGGCGCGGTCGAGATCGCCTGCGGCATCTTGGCGAAGGTCGGCGAGATGTAGACGCTGCGCAGGATCTTGTGGCGGTTCTTCACCCAGCGCACGTCGAGCAGCACCGACAAAAGCAGCACGAAGCCGAGGATCAGGAAGTTGACAGGGCCGGGAACGGCGAGCGCAAGCAGACTGTTCGAAAGCACGAGCACGAAGACGGTGCCCATCAGCGCCTTGGCGACGGAGCCGCGCCCGCCGCCGAGCGAAATGCCGCCGAGCACGGTCGCGGTCAGCACCTGCAGTTCGAGCCCGGTGCCGATGTCGGAAGCAGCACTGCCGATGCGGGCCGAGAAGAAGAAACCGGAGAGCGCCACCAGCACCGAGCACAGGACATAGGCGCTGAACAAGGTGAAGCGTACATTGATGCCGGCATTGTAGGCGGAGCGGCGCGCCCCGCCGACCGCGAACAGCCGCCAGCCATAGCGGGCGCGCGACAGAACGAGGTGGATGGCCAGCGCGATGACCACGAAGACGACGAAGGATGTCGGCACGCCCCAGACCGTGCCGAAGCCGAGGAAATCATAGGTCGGCGAATCCGGCCCGCTGGTGACGATCGGCGTCGAGACCCGCGGGAAGACGATGTCGAAGGTCGAGCGGTAGATGATCAGCGTCACCAGCGTGGTGAGGAACGCCCGCATGCGCAGGAAGCCGACCAGGAAGCCATTGATGGCGCCGCAGACGACGCCGAGACCAAGGCACGCGAGCAGGCCGGTGCCGAAGCTCCATTGCTCGACATTCATGCCGTAGAGCGTGACCAGCACGGCGAGCGCGAAGGTCGAGCCGACCGACAGGTCGATGCCGCCGGAGACCATGACGATGGTCATGCCGAGCACGACCAGGCCGAGTTCCGCGGTTTGGCCGCTGAGATTGGTCAGCGTCGTCAGATCGAAGAAGCCCGGCACGATCGAGCCGAAGATCGCGCACAGGATCACCAGCGCCGTGAAGGGGATGACGCTGTCGATCCACTTCTTGGTCAGGATCTCCCCGACCACGTGGTCGGGGAGCAGGCGGTAGCGCCAGCGCACAAGGCTTTCGGCCAGGCTCATCAATGAAGTCCGTTACTTGAGCTCGTCCAGCTTCCAGCAGTTCCTGCCGGTCGCATTGGTCTTGTCGACGCGGGTGATCGGGCCGAAGAAGATGGTCTTCTCGCTGCCGGCCTTGCGGTCGGGCTGCTGCAGCAGTTCGGAGATCTGCTGCGCGGCGATCTCGGCCTGGATCGGGGCGTTGAAGTTGAAGATGACGTCGAGCAGCCCGTTCTTGATGCTCTCGCAGCCGGTGGCGCTGCCGGCGCCATTGGTGACGATGGTCACCTGGTCCTGCTTGCCGGCGGCCGCGACGGCGGCACCGGCGCCGACTTCGGCATTGTCCCAGATGCCCATGATGCCGCACAGATCCGGATGCTGCTGGAGGACGGTCTCGGTGATCTGGCGGGCCTTTTCGCTCATATAGTCGGCCGGCTGGTCGGAGACGAGCTGCAGTTCGGGATTGGCCTTCAGCACCTCGTCGATGCCGGTGCGCATGTAGATGTTGGCGGCGCCAGTCTGGACGCCGGCGAGCCACACCACTTTGTGCGAGACGGCGTTAGGCCCGGTGCAGTGCTTGGCCAGTTCGCCCATTTCGAGGCGGCCCATCTCGATCCAGTCATTGCCGACATAGGAATCGGTCTGGGTCGCCGACTGCATGTTGACCTGCAGCACCTTGATGCCGGCGGCCTGCGCCTGCTTCAAAAGCCGTGCGTAGGTCTGCACATCGGGGTTCTGGACGATGATCAGGTCCGGCTTCTCGGCGATCGCGCCCTGCATGGCGCGGATACCGGCATTGGTGTCGCCGGAGGGATCGCGCACTTCGAGGGTGAAGCCGTAGCGGGCGGCGTGACGCTGCCACACCACCACCCATGCCTGGTTGAGGTCCATGCCCTGCGAGATCGGCACGAAGATGACCTTCTTGCCCTTCAGCGCCTCGAGATAGGTCGAGCGGCCGACCTGGTCGGTTTCCTGCGCGCCCGTGACTTGCGCCGCGCCCAGCAGCGTGAGCGCGGTGAGCCCCGCGAACAGCCAGTTCTTGAACAATCTCATGGTTTCCTCCCTGATTGATGTCTTGGTTGTTGTTTCAGATGTCGCCGCTCTGCGAGGTCTGCTCGTCACGCGGATTGATGATGGCGTCGATCGCCAGGGCGCCCAGCAGGATCACGCTCTTGATCAGGTTCTGGCTGGTGTAGCTGAAATTCAGGATGGTCATGCCGTTGGTCAGGATGCCGACCAGGATGGTGCCGACGATGACGTTGCGCACGCCGCCCTGGCCGCCGGAGAGGCCGATGCCGCCCAGCACGACGACCAAAAGCACGTCGTAAATCAGGCTGGAATTGTAGAGGCGCGTGTCGATGCCGGTGACCAGACCCAGCATGATGATGCCGGCGGTATAGGCGATGAGGGCGCTGATGACATATTGCGTCACGATGATCGGGCGCGTCGGGAGGCCGGTGGTGCGGGCCGCGTTCGGGTTGTCGCCGGTGGCATAGACCAGCCGACCGAAGCGGGTCTTCTTCAGGAAGAAGCCCATGAGCGCGGCCACCGCCGCGAAGATGATCACCGACATCGGGATGCCGAGGACGGTGCCGTTGCCAACGAATTTCAGCCAGCCGATATCGGACGGGGCATAGAGCACGTCGGAGGCAAAGACGATGCGGCCGGAGCCGTAGACCGACGAGGCGATGGCCAGAGTGGCGAAGATCGGCGGGATTTCGGCCACCGCCACCATGATGCCGGTGAACAGACCGATGGCCGCGACCAGGACGGCGCCGCAGATGATGGCCAGCGTGAAGTCGACGCCCCAGGTGGAGATCCAGATCGAGAAGGCGACGCCGACGACCATCACCGCCACCATGGTCAGATCGATGCCGCGGCCCACGACGATGAACCCCATGCCGACCGCCAGCGTGCCGAGGATCGAGACGTTCTTGAGGATGGCGAGGATGTTGCCCTGGCTCAGGAAATTGTTGAGCGTCGCCGAAAACACGACGAAGAGAACGGCCGAGATCGCGACGACGACGAGTTCCTGGGACATTTTGATGCCCGGGCGCGCGCTGTCGGATTTGCCCGAACCAGCCAATGTCCTTCCTCCCTTGCCGCAGCCATGAGCGGCAGCCTGCCCGTGCGGCCCCCCTGCCGCCCGGCGATTCCTCCGCAGCCTTGAGCCGGCTGCCTCCCACAAGACCATTGCGGCTCGAGGCGGCAGGGGCAATTTCGATTTTCTGATGCGCTGTGCAGTTCGGTCCGGACGCGTCGCCGGACCGCCGCAAATCGGCTGGCGCGCCTTGCCAAGGGAACTTTTCGCCGTCCGATGATTTGGATATAGATGGAGTCCGAACAGAAGGGTGTTTGCGATGACGATCAAACGGTTGGCGATCTGCGCTGTTGCTCTGGCAATGGGTTGCGGCATGTCCTCTTCGGCATTGGCCGGGTCCAAGCATCGTCATCATCAGGGCGATCAGGAGCGATACGTTCCCGCCGATGACGATCTCATCGACTTCCTGTTCGGCGGCCCGCGTTATTACGACCAGCAGCTGTTCACGACGGCCGCCGGGGCCTGCTCCTATCACCGCACAGGACCGGACGGCTTTGCGATAAACAAGATCAACGATCACCACTGCGGGAAGTGATCGGCTGACGCTCGCCGGCCATCAGGCCGGCACGTTGCGAACGTGACACGGTCCACTGGCGCGGACACGCGTCCGGCTGGGCGCTATCCTGAACGACCGGCCATTACCTCCCGAGCATACCGGCCGATCATTGCCGCCGGCCATTGCGAATTGGCGATTTCAGGTTATGATGAAAATCTCCAATCGTGAGGCCGATATGAAGAAAAACTCCAAAACTGTCGTTGTCGAAGCGGCGACGACCGGGGATGCCCCTGAGATCGCGCGGCTGATGAGTTGGGCCTTCGGCTTCGGCAAGGCGCGATCGGACGAGTATATCGCCCATGTCGGCCTCGGCTCGCTCAGGCTGCTGCGCGGCGAAAGCGGGCAGCCGGAGGCCTGCGCGGCGCTGCTCGAGACCGCGCATGTCTTCCATGGCAAGCCGGTGCCGGCGGCCAACATCGCGCATGTGGCGATCGCGCCCGAGCGTCGCGGGCAGGGGCTGGCGGTGCCTTTTGTCGACGCGCTGTGCGCCGAGGCCCAGGGCAAAGGAGCTGCCATCGTCACGCTGTTCGCCTCGACGCGGCCGGTCTACCGCAAGAGCGGCTTCGAGCTCGCCGGCCACGAGATCGTCTACGAAGCCGAGACGTCAAGCCTGCCGGCCGCGAGCAAGCTCGGCTTCGAGCGCGTCGAGCTCGGCGATCCGCGCCTTGCCGTTGCCTATGCGGCCAAGGCCGGTCGCGAGGCTGGGCTGCTCAGCCGTGGCGCCGCGCATTGGAACGAGCTGCGGCGGGAGCCGACCGATGCCCTCGCCGCCTATCTTGCCGAAGGCGAGGCGGCCTATCTGATCCTGGACATGGGCGACGAGGCCCGCCTCCTGGTCCGCGACTGGCATGCCGCTTCCTCGGAAGCCGCGCAGGGCGTGCTTTCGTTCCTGGCCAGGTTCCGCTCGGTCTATCCGGTCGTGCGCTGGCATGGCGGCCCGCAGGATGATCTGGTGGCGGCGATGCCGGACAAGGGCTGGCGTCTCGCCCATCAGGAGGAATGGCTGCTGCGGGTGCTCGATCCGGCCGCGGCGCTCCGCCAGCGCGGCTACCATGTCGACAATATGAGGCTTGCGCTGCGCATCGGACCCGCTGAGGCGGCGCTGGAGATCGAGATCAGGGATGGCGTGGTCGAGATCCGCGAGGCAACCGGAGGCAGCCCGACGATTGCCGTGCAGGCGCCGGCCTTCGTGCAGATATTCACGGGCTTTCGCAGCGCCTCGAAACTGGCGCAGTATGGCCAGGTGACCGGCGATGCGGCTGATATACATCTCTGTGACCAGCTGTTTGCCGGACCGCCGCCTTGGGTGGCGGAGCACTTCTAGGAACAGGGAAATCCATGACACATGCGCTTATTGCCTCGCTGAGGGCGGCGGCGGGAGACATGACGCCGGCGCTGGCGCGCGTCGCCGAGACGGTGCTGGCGCAGCCCGACGCGACCTTGCGCCAGAGCATCACCGAACTCGCCGAGGCCTCAGCCTCGTCCGAAGCCAGCGTCATGCGCTTTTGCCGCGACCAGGGTTTCACCGGCTTCCAGGATTTCAAGCTGGCGCTGGCCAAGGAACTGGCCACCGACGAGCGGGCAAGGGACATCGGCTTGCCGACCGACGATATCCAGCGGCTGGTGGAAACCGCCATCATCTCGCTGCGCGAAACCGAGCAGCTGATTGTCCGGGAGGACATCGCCACGGCCTCGCGGGAGCTGCTGGCGGCGACGGCGATCGACTGCTTCGGTATCGCCGCCTCCGCGATCACGGCGCAATACCTCGCCTACAAGATGACCCGCATCGGCAAGCTCAGCCGTGCGCTGGGTGACGCTCATCTGGCCGTGATGGCCGCGGGAACCACGCAGAAGGGCGCCGTGCAAGTTGTGATTTCGAGTTCCGGCTCGACCATAGACGCGGTGCGCATCGCCGAACTCGCCCGCTCGCAAGGCGCCTTCGTCATCGGCATCTCCAACCGCTCGAAGAGCCCGCTGGTCGCCGCCTGCGACCTCGCCCTGATCGCGTCCTGGCCGGAGACGCCGCTGACCGGCGGCGCGTTTCCGTCGAAGATCAGCCAGCTTTTGATCGTCGATGCGCTGGCGGCCGAGATGATGCGGCAGGATCCGGCGCGGCTCACGCTGCTCGGCCGCACGGCGGAGGTCGTGAGTGACCGCAGCTTCTGATCGTGCGGTGTTTGCCCCGGTTCTGGCCATCGACATCGGTGGAACCAAGATCGCCGCGGCCGAAGTGCAGGGTGGACGGTTGCACGACAGGCGCCAGACGGCGACGCCAAGGACGGGCAGGGGCGACGATCTGGTCGCGGCCATAGCCGCGCTTGTGCCCAGGCACGCGCCAAGCGCCGTCGCCGTCGCCACCACCGGCATCGTGCGCGACGGCGCGCTGACCGCGCTCAACCCGGATACCTTGCCGATCGAGAACGGCTACCCGCTGGCCGACGCGCTGGAAAGCGCGCTCGGCGTGTCGCCGCTCGTCGTCAACGATGCCCAGGCGGCTGCCTGGGCCGAATTCTCCGTCGGTGCCGGCCGGGGTTTTCGTAATTTCGCATTCTTCACGGTTTCCACCGGCATTGGCTGCGGTCTGGTGATCGACGGCCGCCTGCAGATCGGCGCCACGGGGCTCGCCGGCCATGCCGGGCACATGACGTCCGATCCCGGCGGCGTGATCTGCGGCTGTGGCCGGCGCGGCTGCCTGGAGACGGTTGCATCCGGTACGGCGCTTGCTCGCCGCGGCAGCGAGCGGCTCGGTCGTCCGGTCGGCGCGCCGGACCTGTTCGCGGCCGCCAATCAAGGCGATGGCCGCGCCGCCGAGGTGATCGCCTCCGCCGTTGACGCGCTGGTCAACGGCTTCGCCGACCTGACGGCCGCCGTCGACATCGATTGCTTCGCGGTCGGCGGCGGCGTCGGGCTGGCGCAGGGTTTCATCGAGGCCCTGCGGGCGCGTTCCCTGCGGCTTCCGGCCGTCTTCCAGCGCCCGATCATTGCCGCGCAGGCCGGCGCCGATGCGGGTCTGCTGGGGGTGGCGCTGCGCTATGAAGGAAATTTTCATCTAAAATAATTTCTTGACAAAAAGCATCATCCGCGATTGATTGCAGGGGTAACGCTCGAAGGAGAAGCCCCAGGTGCAAGGCGATGTGCTCGCTCAGCTCGATGGAACGCTGGTCGTCTCGTGCCAGGCGGAATCCGGCATGCCGCTCGACGCTCCCGAGCACATTGCCGCCATTGCCCGCTCGGTGGTTCTTGGCGGCGCGACCGGGGTGCGCATCGAGGGTGTGGCAAACATGGAAGCCGTGCGCCGGCGGGTCAGCGTTCCCATCATCGGACTGATCAAGGCGCGGCGCGGCGACACCGAGATCTACATCACGCCCACGCTTGCCGATGTCGCATCGATCATCGACGCCGGCGCCGACATCGTGGCGCTGGATGCCACCAGCCGGCCGCGCCCGGCCGATCTGAAGACGATGTTCGATGCGATCGCGGCGAGGGGACGCCTGTCGATGGGCGACGTCAGCACGCTCGACGAAGGCAAGCGCGCCCTGGACGCCGGCGCCTCGCTGATCAGCACCACCATGGCCGGATACACGCCTTATTCCAATCAGCAGCGCGGGCCGGACTTCCAGCTGATGGAGCAGTTCGCCGCGGCCGGCCTGCCGTTCGTCGCCGAAGGCCGCATCTGGACGCCGCGGGAAGCCGTCCGCTGCTTCGAGCTTGGCGCTCGCTTCATCGTCGTCGGCGGCGCCATCACGCGGCCCGATGCCATCACCCGCGGCTTCGTCGACCAGGTCGGGTCGTGGAGCGCCAATTCGCAGTTGAAGAGGAACCAGTCATGATCAAGCGCCGCCGCGTCGCCGTTATCGGTGCGGGCTTCATGGGTTCCATGCATGCCGCGATCTTCACTGACATGGTCGGCTGCGAGCTGGCGGCGATCGTCGACCCCAATCTGGAGCTGGCCAGCGCAGTCGCGGCCAAGGCGCCGGGCTGCAAGGTCTATCCCGGGCATGAGGCGCTGCTGGCGGGCGAGCGCGATCTCGACCTCGTCTCGATCTGCACGCCCGACAATCTGCATCTGGCGCCGGCGGTTGCCGTGGCCAGGGCCGGCATCAACATCTTCGTCGAGAAGCCGATCTCCTCCACGGTCGAGGATGCGCGGGCCATCATCGCGGCTTGCGATGAGGCCAAGGTCAAGCTCGGCATCGGCTATCTCCTGCGCTTCGATCCGCGTTACGCCGCGGCCAAGGAGCTGATGATTTCGGGCAAGATCGGCGAGCCGATCCACATCTACGCCCGGCGCAACAGCGCCCGCACCGAGGGCCCCAAACGTTATGGCGGCAAGTTGCCGCTGGCGCTGCACGTCACCGTCCACGACGTCGACATGGTGCTGTGGATGCTCGACGGGCAGCACCCGGTTTCCGTCTATGCCCAGCAGACCGACATTCTGCTCGGCGCATCGGGCACGCAGGACAGCCTGGCCGCGATCGTGCGCTTCTCCGGCGGCACGGTGGTGAATTTCGAAAGCGCCTGGTCGCTGCCGGCCGGCGCGCGCCACATGATCGATGCGCGCATGGAGCTGATCGGGACGGAAGGTTCGTTCGAGGTCCAGTGCGGCGACAGCGGCCTCTATTACGCCAGCAACGAGACGTCGCGGGAGATCGACACCCAGCACTGGCCTGTCGTCAACGGCCGTCTCGACGGCGACCTGGCGCGCCAGCTCGGCGGTCTGCTTGCCTGGCTCGACGGCGCCGACATGCCGATCGCCAGTGGCCGCGACGGCCTTCGTTCGCTCGAACTCACACTGGCGATGATGCAGTCGGCGCGGAGCGGCGAAATCGTGCGCCTCGGCGGAGCATGATCCCGAAAAGTGGTTGCCGGTTTTCGGAAAAGATCATGCTCGAACAGACAACGGGAATTTGAAACGAGGCCAAAGCGGCCCAACAATGGGAGACGAAAAATGCTGAACAGACGCAATGTGTTGATGCTTACCGCGGCCGCGGCCGCGCTTGCCACGGCCTTGCCGGCCCTGGCGCAGGATAAGCCGTTCGACGGGGTGCAGTTGTCGGTGCTGCTCGAAGGTCATCCGACGACCGATGCCATCCAGAGGCTGTTGCCGGAATTCAAGCAGGTGACCGGGATCGACGTGGCGCTCGAGATCGTGCCCGAGCAGGATATCACGGCCAAGGAACTGCTCGAATTCTCCTCCAAGTCCGGCCGCTACGACGTCGTCCAGAACAACATCATCTACCTGCCGGGCTTCGTGAAGTCGGGCTATATCGTGCCGCTCGACGATTTCCTGGCCAAGCACAAGGAGAACTTCGACAAGGCCGATTTCGTGCCCGGCTACTTCAACACCAACATCGTCGACGGCAAGGTCTACGGGCTCCCGGTCTATGGCGAGAGCACCTTCGTCATGTACCGCAAGGATCTGTTCGAGCAGTACGGGCTTGCCGCGCCGAAGACGTTCGACGACATCGAAAACGCGGCCAAGACCATTTCGGAGAAGACCAACAAGCAGATCGCCGGCATCACCATGCGCGGCCAGCAAGGCATCCAGGGCGTCTATGTCTGGGCAGCCTATCTCTGGGGTTTTGGTGGCTCGTTCCTCGATGCCGGCGGCAAGTCGGCGCTGGCAACGCCGGAGGGCGTCGCCGCGCTCGATGCTTTCACCAAGGTGCTGAAGGATTACGGCCCGGTCGGCGTCGCCAATTTCGGCTGGGAAGAAAACCGGCTGCTGTTCCAGCAAGGCAAGGCGGCGATCACGCTCGATGCCACCGTCAACGGCGCCTATAACGAGGACCCCAGCGTCTCCACCGTCGTCGGCAAGGTCGGCTATGTGCCGGTGCCGATGAAGTCCGCCTCGCCAAAGGGCGGCTCGTCCTCGCTCGCCGTGCATTCGATGTATGTCTCGGCCGAATCCAAGAACCAGGAAGCGGCAGCATTGTTCGCGGCCTGGGCGACCGCCAAGGAGCAGCAGTTGAAGGCGATCGAAACCGATCCCAACTCCGGCGTGACATCCCTTTCGGTGCTGAACGGCGAGGCTTTCGGCAAGCGCTACGGCGCCTTCAGGGAGGGCATGATCGCCGCCATCAACGCCGGCAATCCGCAATATCTGCCGACGGTCGAGCAGGCCAACGAGATCATCAACAACACCGGCATCGCCGTCTCCAAGGCGCTTGCCGGCACGGCCAGCGCCGCCGACGCCCTCAAGGAGGCGGACGAGGCCAACAACGCCGCGCTCGCCCGCTAGGCGGGCGCGTGCCCTGCCGCGTGCGCTCCCTGTGCGCGGCAGGGCGAGATTCTCACCGGATGGATTGAGACCGCGTGGCAACAACAGCGTCGGACCCGACGAAGCACTTCTTCCAGCCGATCATCGTCTGCCTGACCGTGGCATCGGTCGCGCTGACGCTGTTCGTGATCTGGATTTCGCTGCACGATCTGTCGCTGATGCGCGCCGGGCGCGAGAAGTTCGTCGGCCTCGACAATTATCTGCGTTTCTTCGGCGATCCGCGCGCCATGGCGGCACTGTGGCGCACGGTGCTGTTCACCGCGCTGGCAACTATCATCGAGATCGCGCTCGGGCTTGCCGTCGTGCTGTTCCTCGATCGCGACTTCGCCATGAAGCGGCTGGTCAGGACGCTGCTGCTGGTGCCCATCATCATGACGCCGGTCGTCGTCGGACTGACCTGGCGCTTCCTATTCGATCCCGCCACCGGCATGGCGAACTACCTGCTGTCGCTGGCCGGGATAGCCCAGGTCGACTGGCTGGGCAGCCCTCGGATCGCGCTGTTCGCCGTGCTGATCGCAGATATCTGGCAATGGACGCCTTTCGTCATCCTTTTGGTGATGGCGGCGCTGGAATCGGCGCCCACCGATCCCTTGAATGCCGCCCGTGTCGACGGCGCGCGCGAATGGCAGGTGACCTGGTATGTACTGTTGCCGATGCTGCGCCGGGCGCTCGCCATCGTCGCGCTGATCCGGGCGATCGACAGCATCAAGGCCTTCGACCTGTTCTACATCATGACACGCGGCGGGCCGGCGCTGTCGACGGAGACGCTGAACTATTACGGCTACATCGTCGCCTTCACCAATTTCGACATCTCCTACGCACTGGCCATCGCCGTGATCCTGACCATCTTCACCAATGTCGCGCTCCTGACCATGTACAGCGTTCTGTTTCCGAAAGCGGGAGAGCGCTGATGGGCCGGCGCGCGATTTTCTATGTCGGGCTGCTCATGCTTTTGCTGGCGGTGCTGTTCCCGCTCTACTGGGTGGTGGTGACCTCGTTCAAGACGACGCGCGACGCCTTCGCCATTCCGCCGGTCTGGCTGTTCAGCCCGACGCTCGACAATTACCGCACGGTGTTCGCCAATCGCGGCTTCCTCAGCGCCTTCGCCAATTCCTTCATCATCTCCATCCTGTCCAGCGCGCTGGCGGTCGCCATCGGCTCGATCGCCGCCTACGGGCTGGCGCAGCAGCCGGGCGACCTGCGCCGTTCCAAGGAAAAATTCATCCTCAGCCTGCGCATCGCCCCGGCGCTGCTGTTCGTCATTCCGATGTATTACCTGGCGACCCGCATCGGCGCGCTCAACCAGCATTGGCTGCTGATCGCCGCCTATGCCTTCGTCAACGTGCCGTTCGCGATCTCGCTGCTGATCACCTTCTTCGACGACATCCCGAAGGAATTGCGCGATGCGGCCCGCGTCGACGGCGCGCGCGAGTTCAGCGTGTTCTGGCATGTCTACCTGCCGGCGGCGCGCGGCGGCATCGTCGCGACCCTGATCCTGTGCGTGCTGTTCACCTGGAACGAGTTTTTCGTCGCCTTGGTGCTGACCGGTCGCGCCACGCAGACCCTGCCGGTCTCCATCACCTCGTTCTTGACATTCCAAGGCATCCAATGGGGTGCGCTGACCGCTGCCGCCACCTTGATCATGCTGCCGATGATCGTGCTTGGCGTCCTGGTGCAGGGGCAGATCGTGCGCGGCATGACGCTGGGCAGCGTGAAAGGCTGAGGGGATCCGATGGCGAATTTGTCGATAAGGTCGGTGTCGAAATCCTACGGCGCGGTCAACGTGCTGGACGATGTCTCGGTCGAGGTCGAGGAGGGGTCCTTCGTCGTGCTGCTCGGCCCGTCGGGCTGCGGGAAGTCGACGCTGCTGCATGCCGTTGCCGGGCTGAACCCGATCGATTCCGGCAGCATCGTGATCGGCGACCGCAACGTCACCAATCTTCCCGCGCGTGAGCGCGACGTGGCGATGGTGTTCCAGTCCTACGCGCTCTATCCGACCATGTCGGTGGCCGAAAACATCGCCTTTCCGCTGAAGATGCGCGGGCTCGACCGCAAGACGTCACAGGAAAAGGTGGCGGCGGTGGCCAGGCTGCTGCAGATCGAGTCCTTGCTGCAGCGCAAGCCACGCGAATTGTCCGGCGGCCAGCGCCAGCGCGTCGCCATCGGCCGGGCGTTGGTGCGCGATCCCCGGCTGTTCCTGTTCGACGAACCGCTGTCCAATCTCGACGCGGCACTGCGCACCGAACTGCGCGCCGAGATCAAGCGCCTGCACCAGTCGATCCGCCGGACCATGGTCTATGTGACGCACGACCAGACCGAGGCGCTGACGCTGGCCGACAAGATCGTCGTGCTCAAGGCCGGCAAGATCGAGCAGGTCGGCACGCCGTTGTCGCTCTACGACGACCCCGACAATGCCTTCGTCGCCGGCTTCATCGGTTCGCCGCGCATGAATTTCCTCAAGGCGAGAGTGGCCGAGGACGGGAAAACCGTGCTCGTCGGCGATGCCAGGGCGGACGTCTCGCATCTTGCCGCCAGGCTCGCCAGCGGCCAGGAAGTCACGCTTGGCATCAGACCGGAACATCTGGACGAAAAGCAGGGCGTCGAGCTTGCGCTTGCCGTCGATGTCACCGAGCGGCTGGGATCGACATCCTACGTGCATGGCGCGCTGCCGAGCGGCGAAACGGTGGTCGCCGAACGGCGCGAGGACCAGCCCCGTTTCGGCGAGACGATCACGCTGCGCTTCCTGCCCGGCCGCACGCGCATCTTCGACGCGCGGGGGTTACGTGTTCGCTGAATCTACGAGGCTCGCATCAGCTTGCCGTAGCGCTTGATGAGCCGGTCGCGCTTGAGGCGCGTCAGCCTGTGCGTCCAGAACAGCCCGTCGAGCTGATCGATCTCATGCTGGTGGCAAACCGCCAGCAGACCCTCGGCGTCCTCGAACCGCTCATTGCCGTCGAGATCCTGATAGCGGACGCGGATGCGGACGTGCCGCTCGATGTCCTCGGTGACGCCGGGCATCGAAACGCTGCCTTCCGCGTGGCGGATCATCTCGGTCGAGGCCTGGATGACGGATGGATTTACGTAGATTCCGGGTTCCGTATCGGATGGAAGCTGGATGACGACCAGACGTTTCAAAACGCCGATATGCGGGGCGGTGATGCCGATCCCCGGCGCCGCGTGCATGGTGTCGATGAGATCGCCGGCCAGATCCTTCAGGCGGCCGTCGAACAGATCCACGGGCTCGGCGACGGCGCGCAGCAGGGGATTGGGGAATTTTATGATCGATCGAATCGCCATGGACCTCGTCTCAACGCGCCAGGCCCGCACGGATTTCGGCATCATGTTCGCCGCGCGCGGGGCTTCTCGCGGGCGTCCTCTGTTCCCATCCGGAAAAGCGCGGCGCGGCCGCCGCCTGCAGGACGCCGTCCGCCGTCAGCCATGTGCCGCGGGCGGCCATATGCGGATGCAGGGCAGCTTCATGGGGGCTGAGAACCGGCCCGACGCAGGCGTCGGACCCTTCGAACAGATTGACCCATTCGTCGCGCGGTCTCGTGGCGAAGATCGCGGCCAGCCGCTCGCAAAGCCCGGGCCACAGATCACGATCGAACTGGTTGGCGAATTGCGGATCGGCGGCAAGGCCAAGCCTGTCGAGGAAGAGCGCATAGAATTTCGGCTCCAGGCACTGGACGCTGACGAACCCGCCGTCCGATGTCGGGTAGACACGGCACCAATGCGGCCCATCGAGCAGGCTGCGGCCGCGTTCCGCTGCGAGCGCGCCGGACTGGCCGAGCGACATCAGCAGGTTCATCATGTGCGCCGAGCCGTCGACGATCGCGGCATCAACGACGGTGCCCTTGCCGCCGGCGCGGGCATTCATGATGCCGGCCAGCATGCCGATCACCAGATAAAGCGCACCGCCGCCTACGTCGCCGACAAGCGTCGGCGGCGCTATTGGCGGGTCTCCCGGCAAGGAGGCATACCAGAGCGCGCCGGACAGGCCGATATAGTTCATGTCGTGCCCGGCGGTGCTGGCGAGCGGTCCGTCCTGGCCCCAGCCGGTCATGCGGCCGTAGACCAGGCGCGGGTTGGCCGCGAGGCAGGCATCCGGATCAAGCCCAAGACGTTCCATCACGCCGGGCCGGAACCCCTCGATCAGCCCGTCGGCGGTAGCGATCAAGCGCATCAGCACGGCCACGTCGTCTTCATCCTTGAGGTCGAGCGCGATCGAGCGCTTGCCGCGATCGAGCAGCGAGCGCTCGGCAATGCCCGGCATGGACGGCTGCCCGCGGTGGACGACGATGACATCGGCGCCGAGATCGGCGAACAGCATGCCGGCGAAGGGCGCCGGACCCAGCGCCTCGATCTCGACGATGCGCATTCCTCCGAGCATCCCACCCTCCATAGCGGTTTTGGCACTTCGGTATCGCGAACATTTGGTGTCGAGAGGGCGACGGTGTGTAACCCTCATCTTTCGCCATTGAAGCATGTGCCGCCGGCATATACTTCAGGACCATGAAAAAAATCGGTTTCCTGTCATTCGGGCATTGGACGCCCTCGTCGCAATCGCAGGTGCGTTCGGCTTCGGACGCGCTGCTGCAATCCATCGATCTCGCGGTCGCCGCCGAGCAGCTTGGCGCCGACGGGGCTTATTTCCGCGTGCACCACTTCGCGCGCCAGCTCGCCTCGCCATTCCCGCTGCTAGCCGCCGCCGGCGCGAAGACCAGCCGCATCGAGCTTGGCACGGCGGTCATCGACATGCGCTACGAGAACCCGCTCTACATGGCAGAGGACGCGGGCGCCGCCGACATCATCGCCGGCGGGCGGCTGCAGCTTGGCATCAGCCGTGGTTCGCCCGAGCAGGTCATCGATGGCTGGCGCTATTTCGGCTATGCGCCGCAGGAGGGCCAGAGCGACGCCGACATGGCGCGCCATCACGCCGAGGTCTTCCTCGACACGTTGCGCGGCGAAGGTTTTGCCCAGCCCAATCCACGGCCTATGTTCCCCAACCCGCCCGGCCTGCTCAGGCTCGAGCCGCATTCGGAAGGTCTGCGCGAGCGCATCTGGTGGGGCGCTGCCACCAACGCCACCTCGGAATGGGCGGCCAAGCTCGGCATGAATTTGCAGAGCTCGACGCTGAAATTCGACGAGAGCGGCAAGCCGTTCCATGTCCAGCAGGCGGAGCAGATCCGTATCTATCGCGAGGCCTGGAAGGCGGCCGGGCACAAGCGCGAGCCACGCGTCTCGGTCAGCCGCAGCATCTTCGCGCTGGTCGACGACCGCGACCGCGCCTATTTCGGGCGCGGCAATGAGAGCCGCGACCAGATCGGCTTCATCGAGGAGAACACGCGGGCGATCTTCGGGCGCAGCTACGCCGCCGAACCCGACGTGCTGATCAAGGAACTGGCGCAGGACGAGGCGATCGCCGAGGGCGACACGCTGCTGCTCACCGTGCCCAACCAGCTCGGCGTCGACTACAACGCCCATGTCATCGAGGCGATCCTAAAGCACGTCGCGCCTGGACTGGGGTGGCGCTGACCGCCGCGCCGTGTAACCATCGGCCATGGCGGGCGGTTCACGGAGGTTCACGGCATGGCGAAGAAGGCCCTGATCGCCTGGGGCGGCTGGGAAGGCCATACGCCGGAGCGCAGCGCCAATGTCGTGCGCGACATGCTGGTGCGCAACGGCTTCACGGTCACGCTCGGCCAGGGCACGGCGATGTTCGCCGATCCGGAGTTGTCGTTCTTCGATCTCATCGTGCCCGTCATTACCATGTCGACGATCGAGAAGGCCGAACTGAAGAACCTGACGCACGCGGTTCGCGGGGGAAGCGGGCTCGGCGGCTTCCACGGCACCATGGGCGACAGTTTTCGTGGCGAGCCCGATTATCAGTTCATGACCGGCGGCCAATGGGTCGCGCATCCCGGCAACATCATCGACTATCAGGTGGTCATCACTCGGCCGGACGATCCGATCACGAAAGGCCTCAGTGATTTCGCCTATCGGTCGGAGCAATATTACATGCATGTCGACCCGAGCAACGAGGTGCTGGCGACGACCACCTTCAGCGATGCGCATTTCCCGGGCATTGGCGGCGTCGTCATGCCGGTGGCATGGAAGCGCAGGTACGGCGCGGGAAAGGTTTTTTACAGTTCGCTTGGTCACACCGCGGATGAGTTCGCGGTGCCGGAGATGGCGCTGATGGTGGAGCGCGGTTTGCTCTGGGCCGCCCGGGGGTAGCAGCAGCGTGGCTTCCCGCGACTTCGTCATCCTAGGGCGTAGCAGGAGCGAAGCTCCGTCGCGGAGACCCTAGGATCCATTCCGTGACGTCTATCGAAGTGCGCAGCGGAGCAGAATTCTGTACCGTGGCGGCGCCCCAGAGTCCCGGCATGGATCCTAGGGTCTGCGCCGCGTCGCTTCGCTCCTTGCTCCGCCCTAGGATGACGAACCGACAGGGGCTGACACTCACCCAATGCCACCCGTGACCACATAGGCGCCGGCGGAGCGCCCATCTTCCACCCGCACCACCGCCGTCACGATCGAGCCGTAGGAGCCGCGCCAGACGCTGTGGAAGCGCCGATGCTCGCTGGTCGGAACGAGCGTCCGGCCGGTGAACCGCGCCCCGCTCCGTTGGATCGCGACGGGCTCTCCGTTGACATGCACCTTGACGCTGGCGTTCCCCGCGTCGGTTTCATCGACAGATAAGTCCACGGTGATGGTGATCGCGTCCTGATCGCCCGAAGCCCGCATCTCGGCCGCGAGCTTGATGGTGAGCGCGGGCGCCTCGCTATTGCCGGCTTCGGCGGGGCCTCGCGAAAACACATCATCCGCAAGCTCCGGCGTGCGTGGGGGGCTCGTACGGCGCCGGGTCGACTGCTCGAAATCGCCGGCCATGCGCAGCAGGTTTTCGTCGTCATAGGCCTTGCCGGCGAAGGTGAGGCCGACCGGCATGCCGATGTCGGCCATGGTGCCCATCGGCACGGTGACGGTCGGGATGCCGAAATGGCGCCAGACCAGATTGCCGTTGGCGACCCAGGTGCCATTGCGCCAGGCAAGATCGGCGGAGTCTTCATTGACGTCGGCATCCGCCGGCCCGACATCGGCGGCGGCCGGCAGCACCACCGCATCGAGGCGGTTGGCGTGCAGCCAGTCCTCGAAATCGATGCGCCGTGTCGCTTCAAGTCCCTTGATGCCGTCTTCGATCGTGGAGATGTCGGCCAACGGCGTGACGCCGGTCTTCGCCCGCTCGACATATTCCTTGAGATCGAAGCCGCCTTCATAGCGGTCGGCCAGCGTGCCCGGCGGCCGTGGGAAGATTTTCGGGCCATCGACCGAAGCAAGGTCGGGCAAGGCGGGGTCGGCATTGGCGCGCAAAAAATCGTCCCAGCCCCAGATGCTGAGATCCCAGAGTTCACGGTCGGCGAAATCCGTCGGCACCAGTCCACGCTCGACCATGGTTTGCGCGCCCGGGCGGTCACGCTCATAGTTGGAGACGACGGGGAAATCGACCTCGACCACCTCGGCGCCGAGCCGGCGCAAATCCGTCGCCGCCTGCTCCCATAGATCAAGCACCGAGGCGCGGGTTTCGATCGGGCGGTCGGCCTCGCTGTCGCGGCCGATATACATTCTGGGCACGCCGAGCCGTTTGCCTTTGAGCGACCCCTTCAGCGCCAGATCGGTGTAACGCGGTGGGCGCAAGTCGGAACTCCTGGGCAGCGCCACCCAGGGTTGGGCGCGCCAGAAATCGCCTCTCGTTTCGGGATCATCGGCGACGATGACATCGAGCAGTTCCAGCATGTCGGGCACGCCGCGCGTGTGCGGCACGACCACATCCATGGTCGGCACCAGCGGCCAGTTGCCGCGCACCGAGATGACGCCGCGCGAGGGCGTATAGGCGACCAGCGCGTTGTTGGTGGCCGGCGCGCGGCCGGACGACCAGGTTTCTTCGCCCAAGCCGAAAGCGGCGAAGCTTGCCGCAGTCGCGGTGCCCGAACCATTGGAGGAGCCCGAGGCGAAAGCGGCGGTCAGGTAGTCGGCATTGTACGGGCTTTCGGCGCGCCCGTAGACGCCGCGCTGCATGCCGCCATTGGCCATGGGCGGCATGTTGGTGAGGCCGATCAGCACCGCGCCGCCGGCGCGCAGCCGCGCGATGGTGAAGGCGTCTTCATTGGCGACAAGGTGCTCGAAGGCGGGCGATCCGGCTGCCACCGTCAGGCCCTTGACCTTGTAGCTGTCCTTGGCGGTGTAGGGGATGCCGTCGAGGGGTCCGAGCGTCCCACCCTCGCGCCGCCGCTGGTCGGAAGCGGCGGCCTCCTCGAACATCGCTGGATTGAGCACCGGGACGGCGTTGAGGCAGATGCCGTGGCGGTCGAAATGAGCAATGCGCCTGAGATACGCCGCGACCAGCTCGACGCTGGTGACCGTGCCATCCTCAAGCGCGCGGCGCAGGTGGTCGATCGTCGCGTCGACGAGATGAAGGGTGGCTTCGGTCATCATTGGTTCCAAACTGTCGTTTCGACACCATGGATGAGCGAGGCCGCCGGCTTCGGCAAGGGGGCAATCGGTTTGTCGCCAGTCTTTGTTGGAGCGGCTGTTTCTGCTGTCACCCTCCTGGCGGAGCTCAGGCGCCTCCCGCCGTCTCCTTCATCCGTTCGATGATCTCGGCCATCAGCGACAGGTCCCGGCGGGAGTCGGCGAGGTCGGTCAGCGGCTTGGTGCCTTCCGCGATGTGGCGGTGGAAGGCTTCCAGTTCGTTGGAGAAGGCGTCGCCATAGAGCGGCCCGAAGGTTTTCGTCACCGGGCCGAGCGCACCGGCTTCGGTCACTTCCAGCCGTGTCGGCAGGCTTCTGATATAGGGCGTGTCGTAGATGATGCGCACGCGCCTGGTGTTGGAGCGCACCTCGATCATGGCGTCGAACAGGCCGAGATCGTCGACCACCGCGTCATAGAGACAGGCGAAGTGGCCATAGTCGAAGGTCACCGAGGTGTTGGCGCCGCCATTGGTGCGGTGCGCTGACACCACGCCTTGCGGCTCGCCGATCAACCCGCGCATGGCCGAGATGTGGTGCGAGGAGAGTGCGGTCAGGCCGCGATAGGCGCGCATCAGGTCGGCGGGTGCGTCGGCGCCGACGACTTCGCGTATCAGCGCGTCCCGCTCCCTGGCGCCGCGTGCCAAAAGGGCAGGGTCGATGTCCCTGGGATAGAGGATGTTCTGGCTCTTGTTGAGGAAATGCCGGCCCTCCGAGATCAGGTCGAAGATGCGGACATGGGTGATGTCGGCATGCGCGGGCAATTCGTCCCTGGCGGCCAGATAAGCCGGTGCGTAGCGGCGCATATAGCCGACGAACAGGGTCTTCTTGTAGACCGGCATCAGGGCCAGCAATTCATCGATTTCGCGCACCGTCAGGCAAGCAGGCTTTTCCAGCAATATGTGCTTGTCGGCTTGCATGGCGGCGCGCACGAAGCGGCTGTGGGTGTCGTCGGACGACAGCACGAAGACCACGTCGATATCGGGCGAAGCGATCAGCGCCTCGGCGGTCTCGAAGGCTTTGGCGGGCGCGTATCCGGAGGTGACGAGGCTCACCAGGCTCGGCGAGACATCGTACACGCCCGCGATCGTCCAGCGGTCGCGCTGGTCGGCCAGAACAGGCAGATGGATCGACTGCGCGACCTCCCCAAGACCGACAAGTCCGACACGAAGTGGTGCCACTGGAAAACTCCTTCCGATTAAGCCCGATGCCGGCCGCGCCGGCGGGCAGCCGTTGATGTCATGAGAGCGCGATCACGCCGCGCCGGTGACCAGCGCGACGAGTTCGTTGCCCGATGTCTCCGAGGCGCGCACGGTCGCTGCCATCCTGCCGGCCCGCATCACCCAGATCTGGTCGGAGAGGCGCCGCACCTGATCGAAATTGTGGCTGACCAGGATGACCGAGACCGACTGTTCGCGCAGGCGCCGGATCAGCGCCTCGACATTAGCGGTCTCCTGCACGCCGAGTGCGGCCGTCGGTTCGTCCATCACCACCAGCTTGGCGCCGGAGCCGACGGCGCGGCAGATCGAGATCGCCTGCCGCTGGCCGCCGGACAGCCGGCGCACACGCTGGTTGATCGAGGGCACGTTGATCGACAGGCGCGACAGCATCGAGCGGGCCTCGCGCTTCATCGCCTTGCGGTCGAGGAAAGCGAGGGGGCCGATGCGGCGCACGAGCTCGCGGTTGAGGAACAGGTTCTGCGCCACCGTCAGTTCGTCGATCAGCGCCAGGTTCTGGTGCACGGTCTCGATGCCGGCCTTGCGCGCCCCGTCCGGGTTGGAGAAGGGGTGCTCGCGGCCGTCGAAGACGATCGAGCCGGCATCGGGCACATGCACGCCGACCAGGCAGCGGATGAGCGTCGACTTGCCGGCGCCGTTGTCGCCGATGACGGCGGTGACCTCGCCGCGGCGCGCCTGGAAAGCGACGTCGGTGAAGGCGCGCACGCCGCCGAAATGCTTGCTCAGGCCGTTGCAGGCGATGATTGCGTCGGAGGATGTGGCGCTCATTTCTGGTACCGCATGATAAGCGCCGCCAGCACCACGATGGCCCCCACGGCGAGCGGTTGATAGAAGGCCGAGACGCTGAGCAGCGTCAGCCCGTTGACGAGCGCGGTCAGCATCAGCGCGCCGATGGCCGGGCCCAGGATCGAGGCGCGGCCGCCGAACAGGCTGACGCCGCCCAGAACCACCGCGGCAACCGAATTCAGGAGCAGGCTGGTGTTGATCTGCGGCTCGGCCGAACCGATGCGCGCCACCAGCAGGATAGCCGCGATGCCGGCGCAGAAGCCCGATATGGTGTAGGCGGCGATCTTGACCCGGTTGGTGCGGATACCGAGCGCGCCGGCGCTCTCGACCTGGCCGCCGGTGGCCAGGAGATGGACGCCGAAGCGTGTGTGGTAAAGTGCGATATGGGCCACGATGACGGCCGCGATCGCCACCCAGACCGGATAGCCGAATGGCCCGAACGAGCCAGAGGCGAGCTTTAACAGGAAGGTCGAGCCGACCATCGTCGGCTCGCCGCCCGACAGGATGAGGCCGAGCCCGGTGATGGCCGAGAGCGTGCCGAGCGTCACCACGAAGTCGGGAATCTTGCCGACGGTGATGATGAGGCCGTTGAGGAAGCCGAGCGCGCTGGTCGCCAGCACGCAAAGCACGCAGGCGATGAAGATGCCGTAGCCGCCGGCGCTGACGAGGCCGAGGATCACGGCGCCCAGCATGACCGCCGCCGCCATCGACAGGTCGATGCCTGACGTCGCCACCACGAAGGTCTGGCCGATCGACAGCACGACCAGGATCGCCGACGCCAGCAGCAGCGCCTGTAAATTGGCGGCGCTGAGGAAGACCGGCTGGGCGATGCCGAAGATGATGACCAGCCCGACCAGGCCGACAACGGACGCCCAGTCGGCCCAGAAGGAGGGATCGAGGAGGAGAGCCGACAGGGAGGGGCGGCTCTCCTCCGGCACGCCCGCCGAATGGGCGGCGGGCGCGTTGTCCATGGGGTTGCTCACTTCAGCATCTCGCGCAACGGATCGGGATACTCGCCGCCGGGGCGCGGGAAGTTCTTCAGCGAGGCCTCGGCATTGTCCTTGTTGATCAGGAGCACGGGCGCCGGCACGTAGGCAGGCAGTTCCTTGCCCTTGACCGCCACCTTGCAGGCCTCGACGCCCATGGCGCCGACGACATAGGGATATTGGGCGACGGTGGCGGAGAGTTCGCCGGCCGCGACCGATTTCAACGCGTCGACGATGCCGTCGAGGCCGATCACCTTGACGTCCTTGCCCGAGGTCCGCACCGCGCGCTCGACGCCGAGCGCCATGATATCGTTGGCGGCGAAGAAACCGGCGAGATCCGGGTGCGCGGCCAGGATGTCGGTGGCCGCCGTCAGTGCCTTCTCGCGATCCCAGTCGGCGCTGACCATCACCACCACTTCGAGCTTGCCTTCGACAGCCTGCTTGAAGCCCTTGATGCGCGCGTTGGAGCCGACATCGCCGACGATGCCGGCGACCAGCGCCACCTTGGCGCCCTTCGGCACCAGCTTCAGCATTTCCTCGCCGGCCAGCGCACCGGCGGCGACATTGTCGGTGCCGATATAGGTCGAGACGGTGAAGCCGGCGGCCTTGGCCTGTTCAGGGTCGATGGTGCTATCGATGTTGACGATCGGCTTCTCCTTCTGGGCGACCGGCACCAGTGCCTGGACAAGATTGGAAACGCTGATCGGGTTGACCAGGTAGCAATCGAAATCCTGCATCGCCATGGCGGTCAGGCGATCGGCCTGGCCGGTGGCATCGCCCATATTGGCGGCGGCCTGTACGGTGACATCGACGCCGTCGGCCTTGGCCTGTTCCTCGATGCCCTTCTGCATGGTCTGGAAGAAGGGGTTGTCGAGGCCCTTGACGATGGCCGCGACCTTCGCCGCATCCTGCGCATGGGCAGGCGCCACCATTGTCGTTGCAAGCAGGCCGGCGCCAATCGCCAGGCTATTCAAGATGCGCATTATCTTCCTCCTCCGAATCCCTTGTTGCCGGCACGGTTTTCCGCGAAGGAATACCGACAGCATGCAAGCAACCCGGCGCTTGCGTTGGCGCGGCGCTTGTATTGTAGGGACTGGCTGGGCGCTTGGGATAGCGACCCCGGCTCAAGTCCCTTGCGTGTCAGGCATTGCTCCTCCCAGAGCGCTGACTTCATGCCACGTCAGCATTGCCGCATGTTTCAGAAAAAATTGACACGCGTCAACATTTAAAATGGTGCGCACTGATTTTTGCGGCGCGTCGTTCCGGCCGCTTCCCCCCGGGCCGAGAAAAATCGATTTTTTTATGCAACCGCTCATGGGTGCGTGCGTTACAGGCTTCCCGGGGGGAGGTGAGGTTTGCATTGGATCGTTTCGAGATATTGCACGAGCCGACAGGCACGTATTCCATTTTCGAGAGGTCAACAGAGTTGCCGGTAACTGTAGAAGGCAGGACTTTCATCGGTCTCTATCGGCACGAAGTGCCGCTGGCCCTGCTTGCCGCCATGGAACCCGACGACAGCGGGGTACCGTCGCTCTCGCCGCTGAGTGGCCGCGGATCCCATCAGGAACATCAACAGGACGACTTGCAAGCGTAAATGAACGCTCGCATAAGTTGCGGAAGGCCGTATAGCATGAAAGAAAATGGGGCCGTTACCATAGCATGAAAGGGGAATCATGCCTGATCAGAACGCGCTTGTGCGCACAGCCATTGCTCGGCTGCTTTCCGAAAAGACCGGAGTTGCCGTCATTTCGATGAAGGAGAGTGTCGCGGAATTGTTGGCGATATCAGGCGCGGCGCTAACCATAGATAGCCTGCAGGATCTGCTGCTGGAAATGGCGGAGGTGCGCGGGATGATGGTCGCGCTCGATCTCTGACTCCCTGTTTTTGCGCAATTTTGGCGGCGTCATTGACTATCGTATCGTCGCGAGGGCCGGAGGTGCCGGCGGTTTACCGTTATTCGTGGACGACACATGGCTCAGCGTGCCGTCACCGTAGATCATGCGGCCGGCGCGGAAGGTGGCGCGCACGCGTGGCACCGGCAGGCGGTCGGCCACGACGAGATCGGCCAGGAGCCCGGCTTCGATGGCGCCGCGATCGGCAAGCCCGAGTGCGGCGGCCGGATTGGCGCTGGTCAGCGCCGCCGCCGCCGCCAGTCCATCCCTTCGCAGCTCCGCCAGGCCGAGCACGGCAGGCAGGATCGAGGCCGGGTGGTAGTCGCTGGCCAGCATGTCGAGCAGCCCGGCCTGATAGGCCTGGCGGGCGGAAAGATTGCCCGAATAGGATTTTCCGCGCAGCGCGTTGGGCGCGCCCATGGCCGTATACATGCCCAGCCGGCGGGCTTCCCGCGCCGCCTCCAGGGTCACCGGGAATTCGCTGAGCACGGTTCCCAGGCCGTGGACGAACTCCACCTTTTCCAACGTGTCGTCATCGTGCGAGGCGAGCACGACGCCGCGCGCGCGGGCAAACGCCGACAGGCCCTGCAGGGTGCCGAGCACGCCGCCATGGCCGTTGCGATCGGCCATACGCTTGCCGACGACCTCGGAGACGTCGGCAATGGACATGCCGCGCTCCTTGGCCAGGCGCGCGATATACAGTTCGACATCGCGGTACTGCCCCTGTCCTGGCGTGTGATCCATCAGCGAGATCAGGTCCAGCTTGCCGGCATCCATCAGCCTTTCCAGCACGCCGACGGCCGCGGTGAACGTCACTTCGAAACGGGCATGGATACGGTGGTCGACCAGAAGGTCGTCCTTCAGCCCGGTGATGGTCTCGATGATGGACGACGTGTGTTCTTCCGAGCGCAGCAAGGCCGCGGTGGCGCTGTTGCCGATGAAGGAGAGCGCGGCATAGGCCGTCGTCACGCCGCAGGAGGCCAGCCTCTTGTCGAGTTCGGCGATGCCGATTGCCATCGGCACGTGAACGCCGGTGCGCGGCTCCACTTCCCGCTCCACCATGTCGCCATGCATGTCGATGAAACCAGGCAGCAGAAGGCGGCCGCCGCCGGTGAAATCGGCATTCTCGACCGGCTGGTCGCGGATCTCGGCGATCAGGCCGTCCTCGATCCTGACGGCGCCATTGGCAATGACGCGGTCGCGCAGCACAATCTCGAATTCACTCAGCCACATGTCCCGTTTCTTCGCGTGATCCCGGTGGGGCGCGGCCCTGTCCGTCCGTTCAAGCATGGTCGTCTCCGAAAACAGCAGTCCACATATCCGGATCGCCCGCCGGCCAGGCGGTTTCAAGGCGTATCATGCGGATGGTTCTGACGACCGGATAAGCTGGCTTCGTGACAGCTTTGTGTAGGACACCGTTGCATCGGCGCTCCCCCAGGTCGAAAATGCCGCCATGAAAACAGTTCCCAGGCTCACCACGGCAAGGCTCGTGCTTCGGGCGCCGGGCGAGCGGGATATCCCGGCGTGGTTCGCGCGGGCCACGGATGTCGAATCCGCCTCCCTTGCCGGCGATCCCGTTCCCGACGACATCAGCGCGGGCGCGCGATGGCTCGCCCTTGCGCGTCGGCGGTTGGCCGAGGGCAAGGCGATCAAATGGTCGATCGACCAGGCGGGCGTGTCGGACGCGATCGGGACGATAACCCTGTCCTTCGCTGCAGACGCCAAGGCGGCCGCGTTGGGATTTGTGCTGGGGCGTGCGCATTGGGGGCAGGGGCTGGGCAGCGAGGCCGCGCGCGAAGTGGTTCGCCATGCCTTCGAGACCCTGGCGCTCGAACAGGTCACGGCCGAAGCGGCGGCGCGCAATGCCGCGTCGCTGCGGATCCTGGCGAAGCTCGGCTTCAGACATGTGGAGAGCTTCATCGACGAAGCCGACGGCGAGCGCTGCGAGCGTTTCGTGCTCGACGCGGGCGTCGGAACGTCACCGTTGGCGAGCCAGGCTTAGAGCCATCCGCTCGCCGCCCGCGCCGACATCGGAGCCTGTCAAAAGCCTCGGTGCTTGTCAAATCAATCGCAGGTGGTCGCGGCCTTGAGCGCTTCGGCGCGGGCAGGTTGGCGCAAATCCGCGATCCGTCGAACGGAAGCGTAGAACCTCGGATAATCGCCGGCGCACAGGTCGAACAGGCGAAGGAACGCCGGCACCTGTTCGCCGTAGACAGAAGTCGCGGCGAGCTTTGCGTTGTTGATCGGGGCATCGAACCAGGCGTCGTATCCCCCGTATCCGGCCCACCGTTTGTCGCGCGTTTGCCGATAGCGCATCCGCAGCCTGTCGAGCGTGGCTGCCTTTTCGGCCGCCATCTGCTCAGGGCTTCGGGAGCTTTCGTAGACTTGCCTCAACTCGTCGCGGGTTTTCGACACCAGTGCAAGAAAATCGGCGCTGCGCCTGCGATCGGCTTCGTAGCGGCGCAAGCCGGCGCGATCGCCGGCCGCGCGGAGCCATTTTCTTGTGCCGGTGGTTTCGACGGCAACCGCGAAAGCCTCGTTGAACGCGGAATCGCCGTTCACATAGAGGCGCTGATGCGCCAGTTCATGGAAGATGAGGCTCGCGAGATAGCTGTCGTCCTGACGCAGCATGGTGCTGAGCAGCGGGTCACTGAACCAGCCGAGCGTGGAATAGGCGGTGACGCCGGAGACATAGACGTCCAGCCCCTGTTCATGAAGCGCGGCAGCGCTTTCCGTCGCGGATTTCCGGTCGAAGTAACCCCGGTAGGGAACGCATCCGAAAACAGGAAAGCACCACGTTGTTGGCGTGAGCGAGAATTGCGGGGCGGCGAAAACAGCCCAGGTCACGGCGTCCCGGTGGATGTCGACATAACTGCGGTAGCTGCTGTTTTCGGGCAGTGTCAGTTCGTCCGTCGCGAACCGCCTGATCGCGCTCGCCGACGTCAGCTTGGTGCGCAACGCCTCCGGCGTCGAAGGGGCCTCGATCAGTTTTCCGACGTCCTGGCGCGCGGCCATGATCCGGACATGGCCCTCCAGCGATTGCGCATAGTAGGAAACGCTGGTGCAACCGCCCACTGCGGCCCCCATCATCGCCGCGACAAACAACCGAAAAACGCGCTTCACTTCTTCCCCACCGCTTCGTCACATGCCCATGGAGCACATGTGCGGCGGAGCGTCCACTAGGCACGGCCGCGATGCCGCCGGTTCGCCGCCGGGTTCAAGCCACATGGTTGCCATGCGCCTTCGTTTCGTTCACCGAAATCGGCTTTGCTCGTTCCTGGAGGCTGACATCATCGACGACGACGACAAGGGGCGTCCGAACGGACCCGATCGTTGCTAAGCCCTGGTCCGAAGCCTATGCTTTCGGTATCGGCCGCCAGTCACGTACGGATGCCGCCGACAGTGAGAGGAAAGTGCTCTTGCCCGCAACGGGAGAGGAGCCATGCCTCAATCCATTTTTCGCAACCACGTGCTTAAAACCTTGTCTCCGGAGGATTTCACGCTCCTGCAGCCGTCGATGCATCACGTCGAACTGGGGATCAAAGCCAGGTTGGAGTATCCCCATCAGCGTATTGAGCATGTGTATTTTCCCGAATCCGGGATCGCTTCGGTGGTCGCCATCATGACCGGAGGGCGACAGTGCGAAGTCGGCATCGTCGGCCACGATGGAATGACCGGCGTTACGGTCATTCTCGGCCAGGAGAGCTCTCCCAACGAAACCTATATTCAAGTCGCCAGTCAGGGCTGGCGCCTGCCGGTTGAAAATCTTCGCGCGGCCCTCGCGAAAAGCCCGACTCTTCGGGAATCGTTACTAGGCTATGCCAACGCCTTCCTCATCCAGGCTTCCCGGACCGCGCTGGTCAACGGCCACTCGAAGATCGAGGAGCGATTGGCTCGGTGGCTGCTGATGGTCCACGATCGCTCGTCAGGAGACAGGATCTACCTGACACATGAATTTCTGGCCACCATGCTGGGCGCCCGGCGCCCTGGGGTCACCACGGCCCTCCAAATGCTTGAATATCGTGGGCTTGTCCAGGCCAGGCGTGGCGAGATCACGATCGTCGATCGCAGCGGACTGATAAAGCTCACTCACGGCGCCTACGGAGAGGAGGAGCAGAGGCATTCGGCATTGTAGCCGACTGACTGTCCGCAATCGTACATAAGCTTGATGGGTGCGGATAATAGGGCGTAAATCACGTTGGTTCGAGTTCAGGGAGGAGCTCGCAATGACCAGCGCTTTTCACCGTGTCACAGTGGAAAAGGCGACCGAGGCCTATGTCCTTTCAAGGGGCCGAGCCCGGTTTTTTTCCATCGCCCGGGCAATCCGCGCCATCCGAACACTTATGCCGGCCTGCGGAGCCACCGACCGCGAGTTGGCGGGGATGCTGGCGGCGGCCTGCATCGTTCACGGCATTCCCGTCACCTTCGACGCAGCGATGCCCGAGGGCGCGGAAATGCGGCTTCATTCCTAGGTACGCGAGATGCCCGCGGTCGCGCAGACAGCCTTTTCGGACGTCAGGCAGGCGATTGTCCGCTACCTGCTCGATAATGTCGACAACCCCAGCGTTTCGATCTCCGAGGCTGTCCATGCCATGAGAGCGATGTTTCCACTTTGCGAGTTCACGGATTGGCAACTGGGCGATCAGGTCGCACGGGCCGCCATCGACGCGGGCTTTGCAATTGAATTCGACGCCAACATTTCCTGATGAAGATAACTCGTCGGCGACTATCTGGACCACGTTTGGAATGCACCTTTTGCGGGACGATCCGCCTTCGGATCCCCGCCGACGTCCAACCTTCAACGCCAATCAGCTGCGCCGTTTGCGGGAAATATCTCGGCACATGGGACGAACCGCGGATTCCCAAGGTGGCAATGACGGGATATTCCGCCTCGACAAGGGAGCGAAAGCCGCCGGTCCGCTCCGACCCATTTGGCAGGTCATATCCAGCCACCCATCACCAAATCTCGCCCACCGCTGACTCTTTCCCCAACCCTCGAACGTCTTGGCTACAGTGAAACACTGGAGCAGGATCCAATGAGCCTCAGGGATAAAAAGATCGTGGTCACCGGCGGCAGCCGGGGGCTTGGCCTCGGCTTGGTCGAGGCGCTGGTCGAACAGGGCGCCGATGTGACTGTCGTCGCGCGGGGTGCCGAGGCGCTGGAGGCGGTCGGCGCGCGGCTCGGGGTCACCACCATCGCGGCCGATGTCACGGACGAGGACGCGGCCTATCGCATTCTGGGCGAGGTCCGCCCCGATATAGTGGTGCTCAACGCTGGCGTCACGCCGCGCATGGGGCGGCTGGACCAGTTGAAGTGGGAGGATTTCTCCATTGCCTGGGAAACCGACGTCAAGGCCGGGCTCTACTGGCTGCAGGCGGCGCTGAACCTGCCGCTCGGGCCGGGCAGCCGGGTGCTGATCGGGTCGAGCGGTGCGGCCGTCACCGGGTCGCAAATGTCGGGCGGCTATGGCGGCGCCAAGCGCATGCTCTGGTTCATGGCCAAATACGCCAATGGCGTGGCGCAAGAGAAAGGCCTCGACATACGCTTCCAGGCGATCCTGCCACGGCAGATGATCCTCGGCACCGGGATTGGCGATGCGGCGGCGAGCGCCTATGCCGGGTCGATGGGCATCACGCCGGAACAGTTCATCACCCGCTTCGGCGCGCCGATGCCGCCCCGGGCGTTTGGCGACAGGGTGGTCTCGCTGCTGGAGGATCCGCACTATGAAGAGGGCGTCGTCTTCGGCCTCAGCGGCGACGCGGGCGTGACCATCATGGAGGGCGCTGGTCCTTGAGCGACGGAAAGACAGCCGTGGAGCGCGACCGGCAGGAGGGGCTGCTTGCCCTTGCCGCCGCGCTGCGGCCGGAGCTGCATCGCTATTGTTCGCGCCTGATGGGCTCGGTCATCGACGGCGAGGATGTGGTGCAGGACACGTTCGCCCGCGCCGTCCTGGCGCTCGACGAGTTGAGCGAGGTGCCGCAACTCAGGCCCTGGCTGTTCCGCATCGCTCATAACCGGGCGCTCGACCTGTTGCGCAGCCGCGCGATCCGCGCCGCGGAGCCGATCGAGGCGGCGCTCGACATTGCCGACGACACCAAGCCCGATCCGGTGGAGATGCTGATGCGCAGGCAAGCCGTGCAAACCGCCGTGTCGCGCTTCGCGGAGCTTCCCGTGCCGCAACGCAGCGTGGTCATCCTGAGGGACGTGCTGGACGAGCCGCTGGCCGAGATCGCCGCTTTGCTTGGCACCACCGTCGATGCCGTGAAGGGGCATCTGGCGCGCGGCCGCGCCCGGCTTCGGCAGATCAATGCCGGGGCCAATCCGCTTCCCGACGCGCGCATCGCTTCCGCCGCCGTGGTGCGTTACGTCAACCTGTTCAACCAGCGCGACTGGGACGGCTTGCGCGCGCTGCTTGCCGACGATGTGAGGCTCCAGCAGTCCATGCACCCGCCGCGCGCGGGCGCCAGCGATGTCGGCATGTTCTTCACCATTTACGCCAAGGGCGATGGCGTGTGGCTCAGGCCGGCATGGGTCGAGGGCCGCGAGGTGATCGCGGTGTTTCAGGACCGGACCGACGCGAAGCCTCATCATTTCATGTGGCTGGAATGGCGCGGAGGCCGGATCAGCTTCATTCGCGACTACCGTTATGTCCGCTACATCCTCGACGACGCCAACCTGGTGCTGGCACGGGAGGCCGGATTTTCCAGTGGTGGACGCCGATAGGCGACTTGAGGTCGCGGGCCGGATCAACGCCTGACGGCAGCGGGCCTGATCGACACCCTCACGATGGGATGAGGGGGGCGACCTCGCGGTCGGACGGCCGCTCGCTGGCGGCCAGCCCGGCGGCGACGCCGGCGCGGTCGGCGGCATTGCGGTTCTGGCTCATCTTGCGCTTGCCTTCGAGCCTCACGACCGGCATGCGCAGGCCGACAATGCCGCGAAGCTGCGACTGGATGAAGTCGGGCGGCGCATCCGACACCGCCCAGGGCGCCGTCCGGGCGCCCTCATGCAGGTTGGTCAGCCGGGTGACGACCTCCAGCAGCCTGTCGGCATCCTCGAAGAACTCGACCGGCCCGTAGGCATGAACGGCCGCGTAGTTCCAGGTCGGCACGACCTTGCCGGTTTCCTGCTTGGTGGCGTACCAGGCCGGCGTCACATAGGCGTCCGGCCCCATGAAGATGGCGAGCCCGTCGCCAATCGCGGGAACACGCCATTGCGGGTTGGCCCGGGCCAGATGGCCGTGGATGACGCCATGCTCGCCCTCGGTCTCGTCGAGGAAAAGCGGCAGCGGGGTGGCCAATGGCCCGTCCGCCGTTGCGGTGACGAAGTTCGCCAGCCGCGCGGCGCGGATCGTCGCGATGAGGCTGTCCCTGTCATCATCGCGAAAGGCGGGCGGCGTGTACATGGTCGAACTCCTCGCATTGGCCTGACAGATGCCACACAATCGGGTCCGTCGGAAATATCCAGTTCGAGGAGTCCAGCTGGCCAGTCGATCGGAGGCAGGCCTTGCCCGCTGAAATCAGCCGAGAAGATTGCGCGCCGTGCGCATGAAGATTTTCGAGCCGATCGGGATCAGGTCGTCGGGAAAGTCGTAGTCGGGATTGTGCAGGGCGGGGTGGCGTTCGCCGGCGCCGAGGAAGAACATCGCCGACGAGGCGCTGTGGCCGAACAGGCCGAAATCCTCCGAGGCGCGCATCGGCAAGGCTTCCTCGCCATGCGCGACGGCTTCTTCATCGAGGGCGCGCCGCAGATGTTCGACCGCGTCGGGCGCGTTGACGCTGGCGACGAAGATCTCGTGATAGTCCCAACTGGCCGCGAGGCCGTACCGCCCGGCAATCTCCTTGACCAGCGCCTCGGCGGCGGCACAGAGGTCGGCCATGCGCTCGTCGCGGCGGGTGCGCAGCGTCGCCCAGACCTCGGCGTGGGCGGGGGCGATGCCGAATACGGCTTCGCCCATCCGTGCATGGGTGACGGTGACCATGGAGAAGTCGTCGTCGGCGAAGGTCGCGCGGCCGAGCGCGGGCAAAGCCGGCATCAGCTCCGAGATCGCCGGCATGGGCGAAGTTCCCGTCTCGGGCATGGAGGAGTGCGCGGTCTTGCCTTCCAGCACGATGCGCATGCCGCGCGAGGCGCAGTTGACCACGCCCGGCTTGAGCCTGACCTCGCCGAACGGCACGCCGGGCAGATTGTGCAGCGAGAAGGCGAAATCGGGCGCGATCTCGCCAAAGCGCGGATCGGCGACCACGCCGGCCGCGCCATTGCCGGTTTCCTCGGCCGGCTGGAACATCAAGACGACGCGGCCGCTGGCTGGCCGCGCGCGGCCGAACTGGCGGCCAAGCGACGCCAGGATCGCGGTGTGCCCGTCATGGCCGCACATATGCGATTTGCCCGGCACCTGCGAGGCATGCGGCACGCCGGATAGTTCCTCGATCGGCAGTGCGTCGAGTTCGGAGCGAAACAGGACGGTCGGTCCGTTTTGGCCGCTGTCGTAGATGGCCGCGACGCCATGGCCGCCCAGTCCGGTCAGCACCTTGTCCGGCCCGGTGTCGGCGAGGAACGCGACCACCGCTTGCGCCGTCTTCTCCTCCTCGTTGGAGATTTCCGGCCGCCGGTGCAGGGCGCGCCGCCACTCGGTCAGTTCGACGATGTCGCGATTGGTCAGGGTCATGGTCTTTCGCCTCCGCTGCGCTCACGAATTGCTATCGGCAAACCGCCGTGCCGGCCACGGTCCAACTCCGGGGCTTCGGCGGGCCAGGGCGGCATCCAGTCCCCAAACGCACAAGCCCGGCCGACGCTCCCCCGCAGGCGTGTTTCCCTTCAGGTGGATCGCATTTTGCAGCACCTGGCCCAATCGCCTCGGCCCACGAACCGGATGGTCATTATGAGACGATTGTTTATAACGGTCGCTGAAATCGCCATACCAAGGGGAGACGATGCGCTACATACGTCCGCTTTCAATCGAAGACGCCGTCGGCCAACTGGCCGGATCGGCCGGCCCGGCCGCAATCCTTGCCGGAGGCAGTGACCTGCTGGTGAGGATGAAGGGCGGCTTTGTCGAACCCGAACTGATCATCGACATCAAGGGGATCACGGGCCTGTCCGAAATCCGGGCAACCGCCGACGGTTTCAGCATCGGCGCCGCCGTGCCTTGCGCCGTGCTGGGCGAGAACGCTGCCCTGAAGAAGGCCTGGCCAGGCGTGGTCGAGGCGGCCAAGCTGATCGGCTCCAAGCAGGTGCAGGGGCGCTGCACCATCGTTGGCAATCTGTGCAACGCCTCGCCGGCCGCCGACAGCGTGCCGGCGCTGGTGGCGGCGGGCGCTCGCGCCGTGGTCGTCGGCCCGTCGGGCAAGCGCACCATAGCAGTCGAGACCGTGCCGACCTCGCCGGGCCGGACATCGCTCGCCAAGGGCGAGATCATCGAGGCGATCCTGCTCGGCAGCCAAGCGCCGCGCTCGGCCGATGCGTATCTCAGGTTCATTCCGCGCACCGAAATGGACATCGCCGTGGTCAGCGCCGGCGTCAACCTGACGCTTGACGAGACTGGCGTCGTGACGGCTGCCCGCGTGGCGATCGGCGCCGCCGCGCCGACCGTGCTTTTGGTCGAAGAAGGGGCCGAGGCCCTGATCGGCCGCAAGCTCGACGAGGCAGCGCTGGAGCGGCTGGCCAAGGTCTGTTCCGGGGCCTGCCGCCCGATCGACGACAAAAGAGGCACAATCGAATTCAGACGCAAGGTTGCGGGCGTGCTGGCCAGGCGGGCCGCACAGACCGCCTATGCACGTGCAGGAGGCAAATGATGGCTGGTGTAGCGGTTTCAACCACAATCAACGGCGACGCGGTCGAATATCTCTGCCAGCCCGACGAGCCCTTGCTCGACGTGCTGCGCGACCGGCTCGGCCTGACCGGCGCCAAGGAAGGCTGCGGCACCGGCGACTGCGGCGCCTGCTCGATCATCCTCGACGACCGGCTGGTCTGTTCATGCCTGGTGCTGGGCGCGGAAGCCGAAGGCCGCCGCATCGAGACCGTCGAGGGCATGGCGCATGGCGACAGGCTGCACCCGCTGCAGCAGAAATTCCTCGAGCATGCCGCGCTGCAATGCGGCATCTGCACGCCGGGCTTCCTGATCGCGGCGAAGGACCTGCTGGCGAAAAACCCCGACCCGACCGAGGAGGAAATCCGCTTCGGCCTGGCCGGCAATCTCTGCCGCTGCACCGGCTATGACAAGATCGTGCGCGCCGTCCAGGACGCCGCAATCGTTATGAAGGGAGCGTGAGCATGAATTTCGATCCACGTTTTTCCGGCCGTAAATTCGCTTCCGTCGGCACGCGCCCGATCCGTCCCGACGGCGTCGACAAGGTGACCGGCCGCGCCCGCTATGGCGCCGACTTCAACATGGCCGGCCAACTGGTCGGCCGCGTGCTGCGCAGCCCGCACGCGCATGCGATCATCCGCAAGATCGACACGTCCAAGGCGGAAGCGCTTTCGGGCGTCAAGGCGGTGATCACCGCGGCCGACCTGCCTGATCTCACCGATGGCGATGCCGCCATGTACGACATCCTCGACAATTGCATGGCGCGCACCAAGGCGCTCTATGACGGCCATGCGGTGGCCGCGGTCGCGGCGATCGACGCCCGCACGGCCAGGCAGGCGCTGAAGCTGATCGAGGTCGACTACGAGGTGCTGCCGCATGTCACCGATGTCGACGAGGCGATGCAGCACCACGCCCCGCTGATCAACGACACGATCTTCACCGAGGGGCTGGAGCAAAAGCCGGCAAAAGCGTCCAACGTGACCAAGCGCTCGCAGTTCGGCCATGGCGACGTGCATCAGGGTTTCGGGGCGGCCGATTTCATCGTCGAGCGCTCGTTCAAGACCGAGCAGACGCACCAGGGCTATATCGAGCCGCATGCCTGCGTGGCCAATGTCAGCACCGACGGCACGGCGGACCTCTGGGTCTGCACGCAGGGCCATTTCGTCTACCGCCAGCATTGCGCGCAACTGCTTGGCATGGAAGCTTCGAAGCTGCGCGTCACCTCCTCGGAGATCGGTGGCGGCTTCGGCGGCAAGACCCATGTCTGGGCCGAGCCGGTGGCACTCGCTTTGTCGCGCAAGGCCGGACGCCCGGTGAAGCTGGTGATGACCCGGGACGAGGTCTTCCGCGCCTCGGGCCCGACCAGCGCCACCTCGATCGACGTCAAGATCGGCGCCCGCAAGGACGGCACCATCACGGCGGCCGAAGCGACGCTGCGCTATTCCGCCGGTCCCTATGCCGGTTCATGGGCCGAGATCGGCGCCATGACGGCGTTCGCCTGCTACAAGCTCGATAACGTCAAGACGGTGGGCTACGAAGTGCTGGTCAACCGGCCGAAGACCGCCGCCTATCGCGCGCCGTCGGCGCCGATGGCGGCCTTCGCGGTGGAAAGTGCGGTCGACGAACTCGCCAAGGAGATCGGCATCGATCCGGTCGAGTTCCGCATCAGGAACGCCGCCCAGGAAGGCACACGCTCTTCCTACGGTCCGGTCTATGGACCGATCGGCATCGGCCCGACGCTGGAAGCGGTGAAGAACCATGCGCACATGAAGGCGCCGCTCAAGGCAAACCAGGGACGCGGCATGGCCTGCGGCTTCTGGTTCAATTTCGGCGGCCAGACCTGCGTCGACCTGAACATCGGCATGGACGGCTCGGTGTCGCTCGCCGTGGGCACCGTCGATGTCGGCGGTTCCCGCGCCTCGCTGTCGCTGGTGGCGGCGGAGGAGCTCGGCATCGACTATGCCCAGCTCAAGGCTGTTGTCGCCGACACGTCGAGCCTCGGCTATAACGACATGACCGACGGCAGCCGGGGCACCTTCTCGTCCTCGATGGCGACGATCTCGGCCGCCCGCAACGCGATCAAGATCTTGCGCGAGCGTGCAGCGCAGATGTGGGACATTTCCGTCGACGACGTCGTCTGGGAGCAGGGCCATGCGGTCGCCAAGGGCGAGAAGCACGGCAATCTCGGAAAACTGTCGCTGAAGGAGATCGCGGCCAAGTCGGGCACGACTGGCGGGCCGATCGCCGGCCATAGCGAGCTCGTCGCCGACGGCGCCGGCGTCTCCTTCGCCACGCATATATGCGACGTCGAGGTCGACCCCGAAACGGGTTCGACCAGGGTGATCCGCTACACGGTGGTGCAGGATGCCGGCAAGGCGGTGCACCCGACCTATGTCGAGGGCCAGTACCAGGGCGGTGCCGCGCAAGGCATCGGCTGGGCGCTCAACGAGGAGTATATTTACGGCAAGGACGGCCGGCTGCAGAACGCCGGCTTCCTCGACTACCGCATCCCGGTCTGCTCCGACCTGCCGATGATCGACACGCAGATCCTGGAAATCCCCAACCCCAACCATCCCTATGGCGTGCGCGGCGTCGGCGAAACCTCGATCGTGCCGCCGCTGGCGGCGATCGCCAACGCGGTCTCGAACGCGGCCGGCGTGCGCATGACGCACATCCCGATGTCGCCGCCGCGCATCCTGGCGGCGATCGAGGCGGAACGGGAAGGCTAGAGGGCGAAAGCTAGGGATAAGGTGTGTTGAGATTCAGGTCAGGCCGAGCCGAAAGTGGCGGGTTCCGAGAACCGGAGCGGAGCGTATTTAAGTACGTGAGCTCAGTTCTACTGCGACGCAGTAGAACGGGGAAGCGCGGGAAGCTGCCATTTGCAGGCCGGCCTCACCTGAATATCGGCACACCGCAGCGCTGATGGTCGAAGTCACCCTCTGGGGCGCGCTAAGCCAGGTCGCCGGAGGCAAGAGCAAGGTCGAGGTCGAGGCCAAGGACATCAGGGAGCTGTTCAGGAAACTGGCTGAACAGTATCCCGGCCTGGAGCCATGGATCGACCGCGGCATCGCCGTCGCGATCGACGGGACGATCTATCGCGATACGTGGAGTAAGGAGCTGCCGCCGGGCGCGGAGATTTTCTTGCTGCCGCGGCTGGCTGGGGGGTGAGGGCGCGCAAGGGATCCGGGTCGGGCGCCGTCAACACTCAGTGATCTCTGCTGAATTTTTGGACGAGAATGTTCAATCGAAGCTCGGCTCCCGCCGTCGGGATGCGTTCGGATTGCATGAGGACGACCATTCCATGCAAGGCGCTCCATAGCACTTCGGCCAGAAATACCGGCTCTTGCCGATTTGGCCCAAGTGCGGCGACCAACGCCTCAAAGGCGGCACGAAGGGCTGTCGGCGTTTCCTCACTGGCGAACTTGATCATCGTCGGCAAGACGAACATCGCCTCGTAGACGACCGGCCACGAGCGGGCAAAATCGAGATAGGCGGCACACACGCTGCGCAAGACATCCGGAGCGCCGGTGTCGTTCGCCGTTTTCAATCGCGTTGCAAGTTCCTCGAACCCTCTCTTGGCCACCGCGGCCATGATGTCGGCCTTTCCCTTGAAGTGGCTGTAGAGAACCGGCTGGCTATAATTGATCAGCTCCGCGAGACGGCGCGTGGTGACAGCGTCCCAGCCGTCGGCTTCCGCCAGGTCGCGCGCCGCCGCCAGGATCAGTTCATAGCGCTCAGCGCGCTGGCGCTCTTTGCGTTCAGCGATTGACATAGGGCAACCCTATCGACGCTCAAATTTCTGTCAATGCTAGATTTCCGTTGACGCATAATGCTAGCGGCGCTAGAATATCTGCAAATGACAGGAGTTTCTCATGCTACAAATCGGATATGGACTTTCCGGCCTGATCGCGGCCGCAATCATTTTCCTTGGCGCGCGCTTCTGGTTGGCGCCTGGCACCGCGGCGGCGGGCTTTGGCATCGCCGGCTCCCCGCCGCCATCGGCCGGATTCACCGCATGGCTGTCCGTGAAGGGCACGCGCGATATCGGGTCGGGCCTTTTTGTCATCCTGCTGATGGCCAACAGCACGCCGCGCCTGCTCGGCGAATTCCTGCTCCTGGCCAGCCTCATCGCATTTGGCGACATGGCGACCGTCCTTCGGTCGCGCGGAAGCAGGGCGCTGGCCTTTGGCATGCATGGCCTGACGGGGCTGGTCATTGTCGCAGCGGGCGTCTGCCTCATCGTCGGCGCAAAGTGAAAACCGCGCCCAGATCGGCGCGGCGCTACCTGCTGGACAACCGTTGGAAGCCGACTACCTCCTGCTGTTGAGCTCGCGGTTCAGCGCGGTCATCTCCTCGGTGCTGGGGAAGGCGGCGCCGAGCCTGGCCATGAGATCCCTGAGGTTGCGCGGTGCGCTGGCCTTGTCCGCCGCCGCCAGCGCGTCGCGCAGAGCGGCCGCCGTCAGGGACGTGCAATAAGCGGGCGTGCCCGGTTGCAGGCGCCATGAGTCGGCGAGGCCTCCGGCGTCGACCGGATCGAATCCGGTTTCGTCCACCAGCCGCGACGCAACGGCCTTGGCGGCCGCGTCATCGCCGGCAATTGGAATTGCGATCCGGTCGGCCGCGCCGCGCGGTTTTCCGGCATCCGCCAGCACGCCAGCCAGAATGGCGTTGAAGGCCTTTACCACCGGGCGGCCGAACTGGGCGCTCGACCAGACGCTCTCGGGCACGCCACTGTCGACTTCGGCGATATTGCCATCGCGCGCGGGATAGTAGTTCGAGGTGTCGATGACGATGACGTTGGCCGGCATGTCGGCGAACAGCGGGGCGAGTTCAGGGTTTTTGCCAAACGGGATGGACACGACGATGACGTCGACGTCCTGCACCGCCTCGGTCGGGGTGACGGGTTGCGCGCCAACCGTCCCGGCCAGATCGCGCAGCTTGTCAGGGCTCCTGGTCGCGGCGAGCTTGACCGCGTGGCCGTTCGCCGAAAATTTCCGCGCCAGCGTTGCGCCGATATTGCCCGCGCCGATGATGCCGATCTTCATGTTTTTTCCTTTCAAAACGTTCGATGCCGCGGGCGACGATGGGTCGGACGCCGATCACGGACGGGCGGCGGCAACGCCACCATGTCCACAACTATCCGTCACGGACCTGGCGTCAATCAGGCACCTGGAGGTGCGCTGGTAGGGCTCGGGATATCGCCAAGACCGTGGTCGGATCCGCGCCGTGGCAAGACACAGGACCGGATTGTCGCGGGGGTCAGGCGGCCGATTTGAGCCGCGAAACGTCAATCGGCGTCATGGCGCCGGCGGAGGCGTCGAAGAGCTGACGGGCGGCATCGACCTCGGCCATGTTGGCGAGCGTCCACTGATAGAGTGCCCGAAACGGCTCGTGCAATGTGTGGCCAAAGGGCGTGATCTGGTACTGCACCGCCACCGGCGACAGCGACAGCACCTGCCTGGAGATCAGGCCGTTGCGCTCGAGGCGGCGCAGGCACTGGGTGAGCGCCTTTTGGGTCACGCCCTCCAGGCGGCGCCGGATCCCGTTGAACCTATGCGGTCCGTCCTCCAGCACGGTCAGCACCATCATCGACCATTTGTCGGCGATCTGGTCGAACAGCACGCGGCTCGGGCAGTCCGACGAGAAGCATTTCGGATCCAGACTGGGCATTGCGGTTTCCTTCGATAGACCTGGGCGACTTGAAGTGCCTAATTGACGTCAGGTCTACGTTTTATACCTATGCGGCATCGATCACAACGGAGTTTTGATTAATGTCGCATGCAGATAGCAGCACCCTGTTCCGTCCCTTCGCCATCGGGTCGCTCAAACTGAAGAACCGCATCGTCATGGCGCCGATGACGCGGCTGTTCGCGCCCGACGGCGTGCCCGGCGCGGCGAACGTGGCCTATTACCGGCGCCGGGCGGAAGGACAGGTCGGGCTGATCCTGTCGGAAGGAACGGTCGTCGACCGTCCCGCGTCGCGCAACGATGGCGGCATTCCGCTGTTCCACGGCGAGGCGGCGCTGGCGGGATGGAAGGACATCATCGACGCCGTCCACCAGGCTGGCGGGCGCATGGCGCCGCAGCTCTGGCATACCGGTTCCACCCGCTACCTCAACGGCTGGGAGCCGGACGCGCCGGTCGAGAGCCCGTCCGGGCTGATCGGGCCGGATCAGCCGCGCGGCGTCGCGATGACCGAGGAGGACATCGCCGACACCGTGGCGGCCTTCGCCAAGGCGGCGGCCGACGCCAGGCGGCTCGGCTTCGACACGGTCGAGCTGCACGGCGCGCATGGCTATTTGGTCGACCAGTTCTTCTGGGCGGGCACCAACCTGCGCACCGACCGCTACAACGGCCCGACGATCAAGGAGCGGTCGCGCTTCGCCGGCGAGATCGTCGCCGCCGTCCGCGCCGCGGTCGGCCCCGATTTCCCGATCATCATGCGCTTCAGCCAGTGGAAGCAGCAGGACCTCGCGGTGAAGCTCGCCGAAACGCCGGCGGTGATGGAGGACTGGCTGCTGCCGATGGTGGAAGCCGGCGTCGACATCGTGCACTGCTCGCAGCGCCGCTTCTGGGAGCCGGAATTCCCCGAGATCGATGGCGAGAACGGCCTCAACTTCGCCGGCTGGGCCAAGAAGGTGACCGGCGCCGCGACGATCAGCGTCGGATCGGTCGGCCTCGAAAAAGACTTCGCCACCGCCTTTGCCGGCGAGGGATCGACCCCGGCAAGCCTCGACCGCCTCATCGAGCGGATGGAGCGCGACGAGTTCGACCTGATCGCCGTCGGCCGGGCCATCCTCAGCGACCCGCACTGGGTGGCAAAGGTCGAGGGCGGCCAGTACGATGCGCTGAACGGCTTCGAAGCAGCGGCCCTGGCGGAGTTGGTGTGATTTGCGGTGGGCGGGCGAGGGCTCTTGGCTGCCTTGCCCGCCCGCTGATTTTTGCTGGGATTGGGTGGCTGCTTCGATTGACGCGCGGTTGCTCGCGGGGGATGAAGGGCGAGGCCAAGGACATAAGGGAGCTGTTGACGAAACTGGCTGACGAGTATCCCGGCCTGGAGCCGTGGATCGATCGTGGGATTTCGGTGGCGATCGATGGGACGGTTTGTGTGGTCGAAGAGGCTGCGGCCGGGGAGGGACTTCCCCCCTAGTATCGTGATCGCCGAGGAGAGTTGCGGAACGATTTGGACTTGCGCTGTCGATACGACGGGCGCCCATAAATCGAGGATCGAGCCTCGCGTTCCGCAATTGCCCGCTCGCGCCTCAACGTGGCAACAACCGTTTCCATTACTGCCCGAACTGGGACGATCCAGGGCCACTTCCGCGCGGCATTCACAAAGGTGGCTGGCGAAACCGCAACGACGACGGCACATCCTTCAGCGCGCCCCGGTAAAAGGCACCAAAGCGTCTCGCTGCTTGCTGTCGACGTACCAGCAGATCCAGCGGAGTGCCTAAAATCAAAGAACACGGGCATGCTGCAGGTACGCCAAGCGGGTGGGAAACAGCCGCCTGGATCAGCCGTAGTGAACACACCATGGAGGCGCGTGGGTCTGAACACCCGGCGACCATCGAGAAATCGGGAGTGGTCTCTTTTTAAACGCGTTCCGTCCACAACCCAAACCATGCTTCTGTAAAAGCCTTCGCGTGCCGCCTGCTCTTGTAAAGGCAGATGCGAATGCTGGAACTCAATAACCAGACCATTTTCGGTCATCACGTCTGCGATGTGCCTCTCACCGTGCTCATCGTGCCGGATGATTTCCTGCCACTCCGAACTGATATTTCCAGTCTCGGTGCCAGAGCGTTTCCGGCTCCCACCAGGCATCGCAGTTTCTGCTGCCGCGATGCGCCCAATGCCAAACTCGTTGTGTTCCGCATCTTGCGACCATCTGCTGCGAACAGCCTGGACAGTTGCCTGTCAACTCGGGCGCGGCCTCGCTTCGTTCGTTATTCACCAATGCAAACCGCATAACTATCTCCATAGATTCATGGGCAGCCGTTGCAGGGCGACCGCTGGTTTCTTTCGTGGAGTTTTTCGGCAGCATAGCCAGCCATAGGCTGGCGCTGGTTCTTCTTATCGTCGACGTAAGGGACCAAACCCACTGTCGGTTATCGTGCGGCCGTCCTCAGTGCCCGGCGCCGCTTATTCTCGGGATACGAAGTGAATTGTAGCTAGTGAGTTCGATCGGTCAAGTCGTGGGCGCGTGTACCACCAGCCGAGACGTGCCGTACTGTGGCTTCAGAGTCGCCGAACTATCTTCGCGGCATAGCGCTTATGCAGCTCGAAAGAAGCTTCTTCCGGCGTCGTAGCTTTCTGCTTGGCCGAGTCGAACTAGGGATTGAAGCACGTCCCGCACTTCGGCGATGGTCTGCTCCGGTGATGAGAACGTCGCGGCAATTTCCTCAACCGACAGAGGTGCCTTGGCGCGGCCCATGATATCTAGAACAACTTGAGCCTGGGATAGCCGTGCGACGGGGAACACTGTCTTTCTGCTTCTTGCTTTCGTGGAAAGGATCGCTTGTATTCGGTCACCGCGATGCGCCAGCGGGCCGATTTTCTCGATCTGATATTCAGGGCGCAGCCATTTGATGAAGCCACGGGCCTCTTCGGTGGCTCGGGCTTCGTTCAGCCGGACAAGGCCATCAAGGATTTGCTCGACATCGATGTCCGCCTGCCATCCATAGGATTTCAGAACAGCTGTGTCGAGCCGACTGTGAAGTTCCCGTAGGATGAGGACGCGAGCGCGGCTTCGGACGTCCTTCTCTCTATCGGAGAGTTGGCTGCCCGCGACTATAAGATCAAGAACATTGTAAAGCGTGGTCAGAGTTAGGTCCGGGTGGTCGGCAAGAACCCGTTTGCGCGTCCAATCAAGTTCCTCCGCGATTGCGCCGATTTCGGCGCGGGCTGATGCGCTGGCTTCGGGAAACGGGAACGGATCGAAGCACCGCGACTTCGAATATCTCGGATCGTTGCCGACGCCTTGCCGACCTCCTGTGCGCAAAGCCCAAGCCACGTGTGCCTTCGACGACAGCACCCCGAGATGATAAGCGTTGTCTGACGCAATGGCGACCAGCATGTTGTCTGGAAGTATTTCGGCGTCCATGAACTGGAAAATACGATGTTTCATCGTTTCCACCGTGGCGATGTAGCGGTGCAACCCCTCCATTGCGGGGCGAAGTTCCCTTCGCGGTTCACCGAACCACCACCACTTCTCTCGGTATGACGTTCGATTGTTTCGGTCTCGCTCCGGCTTCACAGTTTCCAAGAGGTGTTGGTAGACTTCCGGAAACTCTCGACGAGCTTCATTGGAAGAAGTTCCAAAAAGGTCGATCACCATCACTCCGCGCGGCCGTGACGTCAGATCTCTGCCATTCCGATATTCGCGGATATGTTGATCGAGGCCCGGCCGCTGCCCAAGGCCTAGTTCAAACGCCTTCTTCCGCGTGACGATGAAACCGTCCCCATGCAGCTTCACTCCCGGCGAGCAGATCGCGTCGTTGGCCACCAACGCCTTTGCCTTCGTCACATCCACCCCTATCGTGAGATCAGGATTGATCCTGCCCTCACGCTCAACGAACTCGATCGTGGGTTCGTCGGTGTCCAAAGCTTCGTCTCGTGTAACGCTGCGCACTGTACCATCGCGGTCGCCGGCTTCAGCTACAGTCATCGCGATCCTGACCGCTGCAGCATCCTTCGACGCCTTGGTCCACGGATGATCCGGAATGGCGAGCACAAGTGAAACTGGCGAAGTGCCTGACAGATGCCTCTCAAGCACTCGCCGTTGAAATACCTGTGTTATGGAGTTTGTTGTGACGAAGCCGAAGCGACGCAGTCGGGTTCCTCTTTTCACGAGCAGTTCGGCCGCGTGGTCCCACCAATACATGACGAAATCCGCTGCGGGATTCATCTGCGGATTGGCGGCCCACAAGGCTTCGGCGTAACCAGCCCCGAGGCGCCCGCGAATGTCTTTTCCACCAATGAACGGGGGATTCCCGACGATGAAGTCTGCCTCCGGCCAGTCCGCGCTGACCGCATTCGGATAGGCGTAGGTCTCGTTGCCTTGACTGTCGCTCACAGGCTTTCCGACCGCGTCTCGTTTTAGTTGCGGATGCGGATAGCCTGACCAAGTGAGGAGGGCATCCTTCGCGTGGACATGGTCACTGCTCCCCAAGACTGGCTCGGGGGGTACGGTAGCGCGTGTGCGCATGTGCCACTGGATGTATCCGATCCAAAGAACCAGTTCAGCGATTTCCACAGCTCGTTTGTTGAGCTCCATGCCGAAGAACTGCTCCGGCTTCACCGAGATATTCTCAACCCTTGCGACTGCCTCATCGCCTCCAATATCCTGCAATTGTTTGAGCGCTTCGCCCTCCAACTGCTTCATCCGTCGGAGGGCGACATAGAGGAAGTTCCCTGTGCCGCATGCCGGGTCGAGTACCCGCACCAAGGCCAGATGGCGAAGGAAGTCTTCGATCTCGCGAATGGCCGCCGCCTTGGAACCATCGCGGAGTTCGCGGGCGGCAGCCGATTGATGACTGATCCAGTCTTTGGTCAGGGGTTCTATAATGGTCGCATCAACGACCCTTTCGACGTAGGCACGCGGCGTGTAGTGCGCTCCCAAGCGTTTTCTTTCATCGGGATCCAGCGCCTGCTCGAAAAGGGTGCCGAATATCGCTGGCTCCAGATCACGCCAATCTGCATCCGACGCGTCGCGAAGCAGACGTATCTCCTCTTCCGTGAGCGGAAGGGACGCAGCGTTCTTGAACAGCTTGCCGTTGAACCGAAGCAGCCTTTCGCCAATGCCAGGTGAATAGTCTCCGCGATCCATGTGACGCCAAAGGTCGTCAATTTCAAACGTAAACCTTGTGGGATCGTCGAGACACTTTGTCAGAAGCTCCGTGAAACCCTTCTTGCGAAGGAGGCCGACGTCCTCAACGAACATTGTGAAAAGGCAACGCATGAGGAAAACTGCGACGCTGCGAGCTTCAAAGCCTCGCCTTTCAAGGGCCTTGGAGATTTCAGCGAGTCGCCCGGCAATCTCACGAGTGACTTTTGCCGTCTTCTTTGCCGGATCTAACGATTGAGGCTCTTCCCAGACGGCGCGGAGTACATCTCGCGTCTCGGAATTCGCCAACTGGCCGAGTTCGATGCGGAACTGCCGCGCGTCGGGAAACTGCGCATAGTGGCGGCCGTGGCCGGAAAAATCGGCATAGAGTTCGATAGCGCGCCCGACATCGCATGCGATGATGAATGGCGGGTATGGGTGATCAGCAGGCAACGACGCGGCATACCGTTCTGCCTGCCGGCGAGCCCGGACCATCACGTGATCAAGACCTGATGCGGCGGTGTCAAGACCGCTCTCTGTCTCGGCGAATAAGTCCGCCTGGCCTTCCGGCACCGCTTTCTTACCACCACGGAGACGGCTCTGTTTTGCTTCTAGAATGAAGCAGCCACGTTTATAAAGGTCGATGCGGCCGGCTTCGGTTGTTCCGTCTGGGCGTTTTCGCTCGACGCGCCGTTCGAATACATAATCGTTGAAGTCATGTTCGGCCAAGGCTGGATCGGGTCTTCTTACCCCAATCACATCACAAAGCTCCGCCAGGAAAAGTGAGTAGTTGGCGCGCTCCTGACCGCCGTCAAGATTAGACCACCGCCCGATGAAATCGGTGATCGATAATCCTATATTAAGATTTTGCCCTTGTCACACACGTTATACTGGCATCGTGTGGTTATCAAAAGCATAACACGCTCGAATGCTACCTTGTTGGCAATTCGGGGCAGCTTGATTGGCTCAATGTATTCGTTATTCAATGAAGGACGACGAGGCTACAAATGACCAGATAGGAAGATCTCGCGGCGACCCAGATGCACTTCAATTTTTGGGCTTTTACTCGCCAGCCCTAAGCCTCCGCCGTAGGCTCCCGTATTCGCCTCCAGCGCCTCTTCCCCTCATTGTCTTCGCCAAGGCTCTCCCCGTGCACGCCAATGTAGGCGCAGCCATTCGGCCTGCTCTGGCTCGGTCTCCCCGCGTGATAGCGGGCGATCTCCGAAAGTTCCTTAAACGGGCAGCGTCTTCGTTTGCCGGAATCGACGGGTTGGAAGATCTGTGCTCTAAATTGCCGAATCTTCGGGGGAGCACCATGTATCGGGCTGTCGTTTTGACCGCCGCGCTGGCACTTGCTGGCTGCGCAACCACATCAGAAATGCCGTTGGCTCCGAATGTAGTTCGGCTGGATACTCACGCCAGCGGCGCCCTTTTCACCGGATCTGCCGGTGCGATCACGATGAAGAAGGCCGCTGAGGCAACATTGTCTCGTGGCTATACACATTTTCGTTTTGACCAAGCCTCAACTGCGAGCGGCTCTCGGTTTGTCGGTATGTCCAGCAATACATTTGGGAACGCAAATGCAACAGTCCAGGGCAATACGGCTTACGGCACTTATAGCGGAACAACCATCAGCACGCCCATGTATGCTCCGACGGCCGATATCGGTGTGACAGTGATAATGTTCCATGCCGACGAAGCCGGCGCCCAAGGCGCGTTTGATGCCACTGAAGTCCTGAAGAAGGGCGGACGGGTGTGATGGATTGAGCGTTCGTTGGGGGCGGATTAAGGACCTCGAAGGACGAGTAGGCGGAGAGCCCTCTAGCGTAAGCTCTGTGTTCACCTCCAGCGCTTCCCGCATCATGCACGCCCAACGCTCGGCTTGCCCGTACGGGCCAACTGGTTTGTCATGCCCATTGCCGAACCGCTTGGCGTTCTCCCGCCCTAAGCCCCAACCACC